>DATLGG010000001.1:0-2921 GCA_035540615.1 Actinomycetota bacterium
GTTCTGGACGATGTTCGTGATCGGGGAGACCGTCGTGACGACCCGCAGCCCCGGTTCCGGATCGACCGTGCCGTCGGCGCAGCCTGGAAGCAGAGCAGCCGCGACCACCAGGACCCCCGCACGCCGAGCCACGGCGCGAGCATAGGACCTTGTTGCAATCGCTTGCAACAAGACCCCCCCTTTGTGCACCTGCCCAAAGGGAAAGTCCGAGGTCGCGGCGAAGGAAACGAGCAGGACCGTCGCCGACCTGGAGGAGTCGTGAAGAGGACGCTCGCCCTGCCCGTCGTGCTGCTCGCGGTCCTGCTCGCCCCGACCCCTGCCTCTCCCTCGAACGACGGCGACGTGACCGTGCGGGATAGCTCCTACGACCCGCCGACGGTGACGATCTCCCCGGGCCAGAAGGTCCGCTGGACGAGCCAGGGCGGTCTCCCCCACACGATCACCGCGGATGACGGCTCCTTCGACTCCCACCCGGCGTGCGGATCCGGCGGCGCGTGCATGACCGCCGGCCAGACGTACGAGCGCACCTTCCCCACGGCGGGAACGTTCCGCTACTACTGCAAGCTGCACGGCTCCCCGGGCGGCAGCGGGATGGCGGGGACCGTCGTCGTCACGGCGCCAGCCGAGGACCTGACCGACACCTCCTCGACGGTCGCGACGCTCTCCGGCTCGGCGACGACCGGGGCCGTCTCCGGGACCGCCACCTTCGGCGGCCAGAAGCCCGTCGTGGTGGCCGACGACCCGGCCAACGACGCGAACATCACGCCGCGGGTGACCGACCGCGACGGGACCGAGGCGGGGGTCGACCTGCTGAACGCCACGATGTCCGTCTCCAACCCGAACCAGCCCGAGCTGCTCGTGCGGTGGCAGGTGGCCGACCTCCCGACCGAGCGCATCGTGCCCGAGGGCGTGCGCTACACGCTGCCGTTCAAGGTCGGGAACGCCGTCTACGTGGTGCAGGCGAAGTTCTCGAACGTCACCGACCCCGACCACGCGACGAACGCGGCCGGGCATGCAGGGCGCCTCGGCGCGAGCTTCGAGCTCCGTGGCGCCTGCAACCCCAGCGTCCAGGGGACGGGGATCGCGCACTGCTCGCACCGCGGGTGGCTCCAGGGCTCGGTCGATCCGGTGAGCTCCACGATCTCGGTGCGGGTGCCGGTGGGCTCCTCGATGGCGCCGGAGATCGTCCCGGGAGCGCAGCTGCGCCGCAACGACTCGTCGAACCCCGACCTCAACGACATCATCGCCGGCTACCAGCTGGCCTCGCTCACCCCGTCGACGCCGCTCGACGATCGCGCGACCTTCGGGCCCGCGAACGCGGAGGGGTTCTCGTTCACGATCCCGGCGAAGCGCGTCTCGCTCGGGACGGCGCCGAAGGGGTCCGACCCCCGCGACGTCGAGTACACGACCGAGGCGACGCTCCAGCTGAACGGCTCGTTCTCCGGCACGGTCCCCGTGCAGGGGGTCGCGCCCGGCACCTTCGACATCTTCGCTCGCGCGTGCTTCGCCCAGAACTGTGGGTACCGCAGTCTCGGCGGCGCCACGCTCGCGACCGGGAACGTGACCGCGGCGCTCTCGCTGCCAGAGGAGGGACAGGCCGACCGCAGCTACGCCTTCTGGCGCGGCGGCGAGGTCGGCGACCGGATCCACTACGCCCTTCCGAGCCAGCCGCAGCCGTTCGCGAACTGCACCAGCTCGCCCTGCTTCACGTTCACCGTCCGGGTCGATACGCCCGGCGCGGCGCGGCTGCGGGTCGCGCTCGACGCGAGCAAGCGCAACGACGGCTTCCTCCTCCAGGTGACATCCCCGGGCGGCGCCTCGCAGTCGGCGACGAACTCGAACCGGTGGAACAGCGAGCTCTTCTTCAGCAACCCCGGCACGGGGGTCTGGACGATCCTCGTCCGGCCGGTCAGCGCTGAGCACGCGGAGTTCGGGATGCGCGCGAAGCTCGAGCGGGAGATCCCCGCGCGCGTAGCCGACGAGAACGGGCTCCTGCCGCCGAACCTGCGGCCGACGGCGCCGTTCGAGCTGGGGTTCGAGGGACCGGCGCTCTTCCCGGCGAACGGGCCGTTCATCGCGCCGGATGACGCCAACCCGCCGGCGGGCGTCGCCGGCCACGGCGCCTACTCGTGCACCCCCGACGAAACCCTGGACGGCGAGGCGATCCGGTGCCTGCGGTTCTCCTTCGGCCTGTCGAACGTCGGGCCCGGACCGTTCGTGATCCGCGGCGACGGCGGCAACTCCACCGACGTCCGTCCGCTCTTCCAGTGCGTCGAGCGCGCCGACGGGTCGGCGCTCTCGAGGCCGGCGGGGTCCCAGCAGTTCCACCCCCAGCACCTCCACAACCACTACCTGGACCTGATCGAGCTCGACCTCCAGCGCGCGGATCCCCAGGCCGGAACGATGACGCCGGTCGGCGACGGGCGGAAGCTCGGCTACAGCCCGATCGAGCAGGCGATCGGCGACTGGTACGCCTTCGACCAGATCCCCGGGACGAACAACCTCGCCTGCGCGGGCGGCGACCGCCGGTTCGCGCTGAGCATCGGTTGGGGCGACGGCTACCGCTACCAGCGCATCGGCAACTTCGTGGATTTCGGCACGAACCTCGACGGCCACTACGTCGTGCGCCTGAAGATCGACCCGCTGAACCACGTCCTCGAGTCCGACGAGCGCGACAACATCGCCTACACCTACATCCGCGTCTCGCAGCTGGACCGGATCGAGATCCTCGAGTACGGGCGCGGCGAGGGGCCCTTCGACCCGAACAAGCAGGTCCTCCAGCTCCGGCGGAAGGGAGGCGTCCCGTGGTGAGGTCTCGGATCCTCCTCCTCGCGCTCGTCACAGCGGCCTCGGTTCCGGCGGGGGCCGACGCCGCCGGTCGCACGAACGCCACGCGCCACGAGGTGGTGACCGCCGGGAAC
>DATLGG010000002.1:0-2405 GCA_035540615.1 Actinomycetota bacterium
GCTCAGGTTGCCGGCCGTGATCTGGTCGCTCGCCTCGTCCTCGGGCACGAGGCCGGGGGATGCCGGGCCGACGTGCGCGACCTCTGAGCGGGCGGCGATCGATGGGATGAGCCCGGCGGGGACCCGCATCACGACATGGCGGGCTTCGCCCGCGGGATCGGCGTCCTCGACGCTCAGCACGTCCCCCAAGCGTGCCAGCGCGGCCACGGAGACCCCTTCAGCAAGTGCGCGGAGCCCGATGAGCACCGGAGCGGGCCCGGACGTCGGAAGGGACGGGTCGATCCTCTCCGCGGCGCTCAGGGGGCGTACGGACGCTACGCCCGGGAGACGTCGGACCGCGCCCGGGCTCGGCAGCCAGGCGCGGTAGGCGTGGACCGGAAGGTACTGGAGGTCACTCGCGCCCGCTCTAGAGAGAGCGTCGCGGTCCTCCTGGGTCAGGCGGTCCTCGAACGAGACGCGGTACCAGCCTGCAGGATCCCCGGCGCCGGCGCTCACCGGCGCCGCCACCGGGACCGCGGTCATCGCGGCCATCGCCAGCACGACCATCCCCCGCTTCATCCGCACCTCCTGTCAGCGTGACGGTCCCGCGACCGCCCCTCCCCCTCGTTCAGACCGGCGGGAACAGCGCCGGGCACGACGCCTGGAGGGCCAGGCGCAACGGTCCGGGCGGCGTCGCACCCGGGAGCTCGGTCTGCCCACGCACGAAGTAGCCGTCGGTCCAGTCGCCCCAGATCTCCTGGCGGCAGTAGGAGTCGACGATCATCCACTCCCGCTCGCCGGCCGGGCGTTGGAGCGTCTGGGCGCGCCCCTGCATCGGCGCGACGATCCGCTCCATCTCCTGTGCGAACGCCGCAGCCCCGTTCTTCTTGCCGTAGTACGTCCCGTGGCCCTCGTTCAGGAACTCGTCCTCGCCGATCGCCGGCGTCCCGACGAGGCCGCTCGTCTGGCCCACCTCCATGCCGGCCGGCGTGTGCGTGGCCCCGTGGAAGAAGCGAGTGCGAAGCTCCTTGGCCGTCAGGATGCCGTCAGCAAGCTCGCAGGACGGGCGGGCGGCCGCGCAGGCGAACGGCCTCTCCTCCAGCCGCTCGTCGGGATCCTGAACCGCGATCACCCCATCCGCCTGGGCGCGGCTCGGGCCGGGCAGGCTGCGCCGCGCGGCGAACAGCGCCTTGGCGTACATCCCCGCGACCTGCGGCGTGGCGTTCGAGGTCCCGCTGAAGTTCGACCCCGCGTTCCCGACCGTCCCGGCGCCGTAGGAGCTCGGATAGGCGCTGCCGAGCCCGGAGATGTCCGCCGGTTTGCCGTGACCCGTGTAGGAGCCCCCCGTGTTCGGGTTGACCCCGCCGACCGTCACGATCCAGTCCGGTCCCTCCTGCGAGCTGAACAGCGTGCTGTTCGGGATCGTGAACGTGTTGGAGATGCCGTTCCCGGCGGAGAAGAGCACCGTCTGCCCGCGCAGGCTCGCCTGCCGCTGGAGGGCGGTGTCGGAGCCGCTGTAGAGGCGGTCGCGCTCGACGAGGCTGAACCCGTAGGAGTTCGAGATCAGGTCGATCCACGGCTGCCGGAGCGCCCATTCGATGGCCCGCTCGCCGTCCGCGACCGACCCGTACTGGATGAACACCAGGAGGCATTCAGCGCAGGTCCCGAAGATGTTGCCGACGGAGACGCTGGCCGTCCCCATGCCGTGCGTGCTGGCAGCCGCGCGGATCCGGCCGCCGCTCGCGAACGTCATCCCCCCGATGATCTTCGTCTGGGGGAACCAGTAGTAGTGCCCAGCCGTTGCCGTGCTCTGTCGGACGGCGTTCCACTTCGCCGAGTCCTGCGAGTCGAGCGCCGTGATGCTGCGTCCGGCGTTCACCTCGTCGAGCGTGAGGTCGAAGCGGTTGTAGCTGGCGAACGCCGATGGGTCGGGGAAGCCCGGAAGCCAGGTGTGCGGCGCGGCGTCGAGCGGGAGGTCGTTCGTCGGGTCCTCATCGGTCGCCTGCGGCATCCTCGAGGCGAGGTAGTCCCAGTGGTAGGGACTGATCCCGGAGTCGATCACGGCCACGACCGTGGCGTCGTCGGCGCCGGTGCGGACCGGCGGCTCGTCGGGCTCCTGCGCGGTCGCGGCGACCGGCGGGAGCAGGAGCGTTGCGAGCATCAGGGCGAGCCGCTTCACGTTTCGGGCCTCCTCTCGAACGAGCGATGAGGGGCGGCCCGGAGGCCGCCCCTCATCGCATCACCTATGCGGAGACGGTCTGGGTGACCCTCGCGGTGCGGTAGATCCCCGTGGGGTCGCTCCAGGTCACCGTCACCTCCCGGCTGCCCTCGGTGAGACCGAGGTTCGCCGAGAAGGTGCCGTCGCCGGCGGTCGTGGCCGTGACGGTCGTGCTGCCCGCCTTCACGGTGAGGGTCTTGCCGGCGAG
>DATLGG010000003.1:0-9579 GCA_035540615.1 Actinomycetota bacterium
TGGCCGAGCGTCGGCGGCCCGCGCTAAGGTGCTGCGCATGCTGGATGTGGTCCGGGAGGCCGTTGAAGCCGCGCGTGCGGCGGGGGCGGACTATGCCGATGCCCGCTTCGTCTCCGAAGACGAGGAGTCCATCACCGTCAAGAACCAGGAGATGGAAGGGATCGACCGCTCCCACACCGAAGGCGTCGGGATCCGCGTCCTGGCCGGAGGGCACTGGGGCTTCGCGGCCACGGCGCGCACGGACGCCGCCGACCTTCGGCGCACGGCGGAGCTGGCCGTGGGGATCGCCCGAGCGGCCGCGCGCCTGCCGGGCGAACCCGTGAGGCTCGCCGAGGTCGAGCCGGTCCGCGACAGCTGGCAGACCCTGATCCAGGAGGACCCCTTCAGCGTCCCGCTCGATGAGAAGGTCGCCCTCCTGATGGAGGCGTCCCGGCGGATGCAGCAGGTGGACGGGCTCGCCTTCGCCGAGGCCTCGCTCGATTTCTTCCGGCGTAGCACGACCTTCGTCTCCTCGGAGGGCGCCGAGATCGATCAGCTGATCGTGAACTCCGGTGGCGGCCTCGAGGCCACCGCGATCGGCGACGGCGAGCTCCAACGCCGGTCCTTCCCGAACTCCTTCCGTGGGCACCTCGCCGCGGCCGGCTACGAGCACATCCGCACGCTCGGACTGGCCGAGGAGGCCGAGCGGGTGGGCAGCGAAGCGGTGCGGCTGCTCTCGGCCCCGGACTGCCCGAGCGAAGAGGCGACCCTGATCGTCGACGGACCGCAGATGGTCCTGCAGATCCACGAGTCGATCGGGCACCCGATCGAGCTCGATCGCGTCCTCGGGATGGAGGAGGCCTACGCGGGAACCTCGTTCCTCTCGCCGGATGACCGCGGACGGCTCCGCTACGGATCGGATCTGGTTTCGATCTACGCCGACGCGACGCTCCCGGGCGGGCTCGGAACCTTCGGCTACGACGACGAGGGGGTGCCCGCCCAGCGGGTTCCGATCATCGAAGAGGGCATCTTCCGGAACTTCATCTCGAGCCGCGAGACCGCGGCGGTGCTCGGGGAGAGCTCGAACGCGACGATGCGCGCCGACGGGTGGTCGAACCTCCCGCTGATCCGCATGACGAACATCTCGATCGCCCCCGGGGACGGGACCCTCGCCGAGCTGATCGGCGACACGAAGGACGGCATCTTCATGTCGACGAACTCCTCGTGGTCGATCGACGACAAGCGGGTGAACTTCCAGTTCGGCTGCGAGGCCGCCTGGCGGATCCGCGACGGCCGACTGACCGAGATGTACAAGAACCCCAACTACACCGGCATCACGACCGAGTTCTGGGGCTCCTGCGACGCCGTCTGCGGCCCGGAGGACTGGACGGTGTGGGGAACGCCCAACTGCGGCAAGGGCCAGCCGGGCCAGACGGCGCGCGTCGGCCACGGCGCCGCGCCGGCACGGTTCCGGGGGGTCCGTGTGGGGGTGCGGCGGTGACCGGACCGATCGGGCCGGACGAGGCGCGCTCCGTCGCCGAAGCGGCGCTCGACCTGAAGGGCGCGGAGGTCGAGGTCCTGTTCGCTCACGAGTGGGGCGGCCTGACGCGGTTCGCCGAATCGTCGATCCACCAGAGCACCTGGCGCGAGGACACAGGGCTGCGGATCCGGGTCGTCGCCGGGGGACGCGTCGGCGTGACGGCGACGAACGACTTCACGAAGGACGGCGCGGCGAAGGCGGCGCGCAGCGCCCTCGAGCTGGCGGAGACCGCGGCGCCGGACCCGCGCTTCCCGGGCCTCGCCCCACCGGCGGAGGTTCCCGAGCGACCGGGGGCCTACGACGACGCGACCGCCGGCGCGACACCCGAGGAGCGAGCCGAGGCGGTCGAGGCCCTCGTCGGACGCTGCGGGGCCGGGTTCCATGCGGCCGGCGCGTACGAGACCACCGCGATGGAGGCCGCGATCCTCAACAGCGAGGGCCACTTCTGCTACGCGGCCTCGACGAAGGCGACCGTCACGACGGTCGTCTCCGGGGGCGAGGGTGGGGCGGGCTTCGCCGATGCGGCGTCAACGAGGAGGGCCGACATCGACCCGGCGGAGGTGGGCGCTCGTGCCGCGGCGAAGGCGGAGGGTTCACAGCGGCCGCGCGACCTCGACCCCGGCCGGTACGAGGTCGTGCTGGAGCCGGCGGCCGTGACGACCCTGGCCGCGTTCCTCGCCTACATGGGGTTCGGGGGCAGGATGATCGCCGAGGGCCGGTCCTGCTTCTCCGGCCGCCTCGGCGAGCAGCTCATGGCGCCGAGCGTGACGATCTACGACGACGCGCTCTCGCCGGAGACGATCGGGCTGCCCTTCGACTTCGAGGGAACGCCGAAGCGGCGGGTCGACCTCGTCCGCGACGGGGTGATCCTCGGCGGCGTCCACGATCGCCGGAGCGCAGCCGAGGCGGGCACGGCGTCGACGGGTCACGCCCTCCCGCCGCCGAACCCGGAGGGCCCGTTCCCCCTGAACCTCTTCATGGCGCCGGGCGAGGCCACCGTCGAGGAGATGGTCGGTGGGGTGGAGCGCGGCCTCCTCGTCTCACGCTTCCACTACTCCAACATCGTCCACCCGACGGAGGCGGTCATCACCGGGATGACCCGCGACGGGACATGGTGGATCGAGGGGGGCGAGATCGCATACCCGGTGAAGAACCTGCGCTTCACCCAGTCGATCATCGAGGCGCTCCACGACGTGGTCGACGTCGGGCGCGAGACGCACCTCGCGAGCGAATTCTTCTTCGAGGCGTCGCGCGTCCCGCCGCTGCGGATCGGCAGCTTCCAGTTCACCGGGAAGAGCGACCACTAGGCCGCTCCAGGGGTCGCTAGTCCAGGAAGCCGCCGCGGAGGGCGATGGCGACCGCCTGCGTCCGGTCCCGCGCACCGAGCCGTTCGTAGATCCGCTCGAGGTAGTTCTTCACCGTGTGGGGCGAGAGCCGCAGGATCCGGGCGATCTCGTGGGTCGTCCGCCCGTCCGCGACGAGCGCGAGGACCTCCCGCTGACGCGGCGTGAGGGGGTCGAGCCGTGAGGCGCTCATGGATCCAGTTTCCCCCGGATCGAGGGCGATTCCCAGCAAGCCATCCGCTAGGCTCCCGCCCGTGCTCACCACCCTCGGTCTCCTCGCGAGCGGCGGGATCGTGCTCTACCTCGGGGCTGAAACCGCCGTCCGCGGCGCCTCGGCCTTCGCCCGCCGGGCGGGGATCCCCGTCTTCGTCCTCGGCGCGCTCCTGTTCGGGCTCGATGTGGAGAGCATGGGGACGGCGGTCACGGCCGCGTCCCGAGGTGCGACGCAGGTCGCCGCGGGTTCCATCTTCGGGTCGGTCCTGTTCCTGTTCAGCGCCGGGTTCGGCGCCGCGCTCCTCGTCTCGCGGCGACCCATCCCTTCTCCCGGGAACGCCATGGTCATCGCACCCTGCCTGCCGCTGGGGGCCGCGACGATCGCGCTCACCGATCGATTCGTCTCCGGCTCCGAAGGACTGATCCTGATCGGTTTCTACGCGATCTACGTCGCGCTCCTGTTCCGCCTGCGTCGTGCGGACGAGGAGGCCCCCGTCGAGGCGCGGGCGGGCGAGGACAGCATCGACGACCTCCCGGACGACGGGGCGGAGACCTCCGAGGTGCACGCGAGCGAGGCGTCGCCCCCGCCGTCGCCGCGGCTGGCGCCGGCAGGGGCGGCGCTGGCGGGGCTCGCGCTCCTCGCCGCCGGCGCCTGGCTCCTGGTCGAAGGGGGGACGCGGCTGATCGAGACCACCACCCTGTTCCCCGGGTTCGTCGGCGCGGCGGTCGTCGGGGTCCTCACGAGCCTCGACGAGGTCCTGCTCGAGATCGTGCCCGTCCGACGAGGGACGCCAGAGCTGGCGACGGGGAACCTCTTCGGCACGATCGCGGCGTTCTCCTCGGGGCTCCTCGGGCTGGCGGCCGTCGTCCGGCCGCTCGACCTCGACGGCGCGGCGAACGCGGCGTTCCTCGGGGCGGTCTTCCTCTACGCCGTCGTGGCGGTGACGTTCGTGCTTCGGGGCCGGGCCGGGCGGCTGCTCGGGGGGTTCGTCCTCGCGGCCTACGCCGCCTGGCTGGTCGCGACGGGCTCGGTGTAGGCTGGCGGTCCGCCCACTCCACCGTGCAAGGAGGTTCGCATGCAGGTCGGCGACATCATGACGAAAGACGTCAAGACGGTGTCAGCGGAGGACACCTTCGCTCACGCGTCGAAGGTCCTGCACGACAACGGCATCTCCTCGGTCGTCGTCGCCGGCGAGGCGGGCCCGGCGGGGATCGTCACGGAGCGCGACCTCGTGAACCTCGTCGCCGAGGGAGCGGACCCCCGCGAGGTGCGGGTCGGAGACCGGATGACGAAAGAGCTCGCGACGGTGGAGCCGCGGACGGACCTGACCGAGGCATCGCGTCTCATGGCCGACCGCCGGATCCGGCACCTGCCCGTCGTCGACCGCGGGACCCTCGTGGGCATCATCTCGATCCGCGACCTCACGAGGTGGGCCGTCGGCGAGCTCACGGGCGGGCACGAGCTCCCGGACATCGAGCGCAGCCAGGCGGCGCTGAGCGCCGCGGTCGAGGCCAAGCGGGAGCCGGCGTCCTAGCCGAGCCGCTGGAGCGTCTCGGGCAGCTCGTCGAGACCGCGGATCGCCGCATCCGCCTCAGCCAGCTGCGCCGCCGTGGGGTCGTCGGGTGCCTCGCCCCGCAGGAGCCAGATGGCCCGCATCCCATGCGCTCGTGCCGGGGTCACGTCGTTGTCGAGACGGTCGCCGACCATGACGCAGCGCTCGGGGAGCGCGTCGGCCGAATCGAGCGCGTGGCGGAAGATCGCCGGGTCGGGCTTCTCGACCCCGAGCTCGCCCGAGACCGCCCAGACGTCGAAGTACCCGACCAGGCCGTCGCGCGCGAGGGTCTCTCGGATCCAGGGCTCCTGGTTGGCCAGGACGCCGAGGCGGTAGCGGCCGTGGAGGGCCTCCAGGCAGGCGGCCGCGTCCGGCTGGAGCGTCTCCGGCGGGTACTCCCACAGCTGCTGTCCCCGCGCGATCACCGCCTCGACCTCCCCGGGCGCGACGAACAGACGGGTGAGGCGTCGCGTGAAGCTGCCGTTCTGGTCGCGGCGGGCGGCCTCGAACTCCGTCCAATACGCATCGGCATCCGCGTCGGGGCGAGCCTCGCGGATCGCCCGCAGGAGCGCCTCGTAGTAGGGCCGGTCTCCGTACAGCGGCCCACCGACGTCGAAGAAGACCACCTCGACCGGCACGCGCGCAGTCTAGCCCCGGCAGGGGATGGGCCGTGAACCGCATCCCGAGCCTCGTCGCCGTCGGCATCACGCTGGCCGCGTGCTCGCCGGAGCCCAGGATCATCGAACCGGCTCCGACATCCCCGACCCCCGGCCTCCCCTCGCCGCCGCAGGAGCTCCACCTGGACGAGCTCGAGCTCGAGCTCGAGCCGTTCGCGGATGGGTTCGAGGCGCCGCTGTTCCTGACCCACGCTGGCGACGGATCCGGCCGCACGTACGTGGTGGAGCAGGGCGGGCGGATCCGTGTGGTGGAGCCGGACGGCACCGTCCGGCCCCGGCCCTTCCTCGACATCGTCGACCGCGTGACCTCCGGGGGCGAACAGGGCCTGCTGGGCCTCGCCTTCCATCCGGAGGACCGCTCTCGCGTGTTCGTCAACTACACCGGCCGCGGCGGCGAGACCGTGGTCGCCGAGTACCGAGCCGGGTCCCCCACGCAGGCGGACCCGGGCTCGGAGCGCGTGCTGCTCCGGATCGAGCAGCCGTACTCGAACCACAACGGCGGGATGCTGGCTTTCGGCCCGGAGGGCTATCTGTGGATCGGGACCGGCGACGGCGGCGGAGGCGGGGACCCCGAGGGCAACGGGCAGGACCCGAGCACGCTCCTGGGGGCTATCCTGCGGATCTCGGTGACCGGCGACCCCTACGGCATCCCCGGGGGCAATCCCTTCGCTCTAGGCGGTGGCGGTCGGGAGGAGGTCTGGGCTTACGGTCTTCGCAACCCGTGGCGCTTCAGCTTCGACCGACGGACGGGCGACCTGTGGATCGGTGACGTCGGCCAGCACGAGCTGGAGGAGATCAACGTGCATCCATCGGCCATGTCGGGAGCCGCCAACTTCGGCTGGAACATCATGGAGGGCAGCCGCTGCTACGAGGCCCCGGATTGCGACACCGATGGGCTGGTCCTGCCCGTGACCGAGTACCCCACCTCGCTCGGGTGTGCCGTCACCGGCGGCTACGTCTACCGGGGGAGGCGCTTCCCCCAGATGCGCGGGGCGTACCTGTTCGCCGACTACTGCGCCGGGCAGATCTGGGGGCTGGATGCCGCTGAGGAAGGGGTCTACGACGGGGCGGTCGAGCACCGGGAGCTGCTCGATACCGGCCTGTCGATCTCCTCGTTCGGGGAGGACGAGCTGGGGGAGCTGTACGTGACGGACCTCGCCGGCGGCGGCGTCCACCGCGTGGTCGCCCGTTGAGCTAGAGGCCCTTCCGCTCCTTCAGACGGGCGAACTCGCCGGGATCGGTCGTGACGCTGCCCATCCGGATCGGCTCGTACCGCGCGCCGTGGCAGTCGGAGGACCCCGTCGCGACGAGCCCGAGGCGCTTCGCCATCTCGGCGTAGCGCGCGCGGTCGGAGGGATCCTGGTCGGGGTGGGCGACCTCGATGCCGTCGAGCCCCGCTTCGACCATCCGCTCGATGACCTCGTCGGGGACCGGCAGGCCGTCGCGCCAGTGGACGGGATGGGCCAGCACCGCGAGGCCGCCTGCCCGCTTGATCAGCCGGACCGCCTCGACGGGGTCCAGGGCGTGCTTCTCGACGTACGCGCGTCCGCCTGAGGCGATCAGGTCCGGGGAGAAGGCGTCCTTGATCGTCGGGACGACCCCCGCCTCGACCAGGGCCTGCGCCACGTGCGGGCGCCCGATGCTGTTGCCCCGGGCGATCTCGCGGACCCGCTCGAACTCGATCGGGTAGCCGAGCTCCCGCAGCTTGCGGACCATCCCCTCACCGCGCGTCCAGCGGTCGTCGCGGAGCCGCCGGAGCTCCTCCTGGAACTCGCTCTCGCCGAGATCGGGCCAGTACGTGAGGACGTGGATCCCCCCGCCGTCGTAGACGGTCGAGAACTCGACGCCCGGGACGATCTCGAGGCCGGTCCCCTCCGCGGCCGCCACGGCCTCGGACACCCCCTCGGTCGAGTCGTGGTCGCTGATGGAGATCGCGGTCAGCCCGCGTTGGAGCGCCAGGCGGACCATCTCGGCTGGGGTGAAGGTCCCGTCGGAGAAGGTCGTGTGGGTGTGCAGATCGATCGTCAAGGGACGCGCATCCTCCCACACGGCGCCGACACACATCCAGAAAAAGATCCTCGATCACCCGCTGGGTCGGGGCTCCTCCTTCGTTCTATCGGGTGAAGGGCACCACACGAGCGCTGGAAGGGACCATGAACGAGCAGCTGACGACCAGGGACCGAGAGGCCGCGACCGAGCCGGCCGATGGGCTGCTCCTCGCGCCCGTGAAGGGCCGGAGCGCCTGGGACGCCGTCCAGGCCCTCCGGGCGGAGATGCAGCGCCTGGCCGCCAGCGGCGAGCCGCACGCGACCTTCGTCACGGCGATCGCGACCGATGGCCGTGAGGTCACCGCCACGGACCCCGCCGCCGAGGTGCTCGCCCTCGGGTACGAGGTCCGCCCCGCCGCCCGCGCCATCTGAGCGAACCCACGCCGGGCCCGGCGCCTGAAATCTGTGCATCTGCCCAAAGGACCCTGCCCCCTCCAGGTCGTATCCCTCCGCGCCCGGGGCGCTCGCGCCCCCTGACCGAAGGAGGGAACGATGCGGAGCCACCGACCTGTCCTGGCCGCCACGCTGGGCTTGGCGCTGCTCGGGAGCGGCGTCGCCGCCGCCAGCCCCGCGCCACGGGAGCCCCACTTGTTCACCCGTCCCGCCTACCCAACGCTCGTCGAGCCGCGCGCGAGCGCGATGGCGGACATGGACGGGGATGGGCGGGAGGATCTCGTGCACGCCGTCGGTCTGGCCTCGAGCCAACCCTCGATCGGGATCTCGGTGATGCGGGGTCGCGCGGTCGGCTTCGAGCACCCCACCCTCCACCCGACGGGCGCGCTGACGCACGCCCTGCAGGTGCTGGACATCGACGCCGACGGACACCGTGACGTCGCGACCCTCCGCCGGATCGACCAAGGGTCGGCGACCACCGCCGTCCTGCCGGGCACGGGGAACGGGAGCCTCGGCGACAGCATCGCGATGCCGTTCCCGCTGCACCGGGACGCGACGTTCGGAAGGTTCACGGCGGGAGCCCTGCCCGGCGCGGTCGTTGCGGGCGAGAGCTCCCTCCGCGCGTGGCGCCAGCTCCCCGGTTACACGTTCCTCCAGGACCGGGTCGTGCTCGCGGGGAGCGCGGAGCACCTGCTGGCCCTCGACCTGGAGGGCGACGGGGTCGACGAGCTGGCCCTGGTCGCCGACGGGCGTCTGCGGCTCTTCCGCAACCTCAGCGAAGCCGCCAGCGCCCCCACACCCCCGCTCCGCCGCCTCGAGGCTCTCGACGTCACCGGTGACGGGCGGCCGGAGATCGTCGCGCTGACCTCGGACGGGTCCGTGCGAGCGTTCGACGGCGCGCTCGGGACCGTTCGGACGATGGCGGGAACCCAGCAGGGCGTCCGCGTCGCGGCGGGCGACGTGGACGGGGATGGAGCGATCGACCTCGTGCGCCTGAACGAGGGGATCTCCGCGAGCGTCGCCTTCGCCTCGGGAGGACGGGTCGAGGTCCCGCTGGCCCGTGCGGGGCTCGCCGTCTACGTGCACGACGCCACCGGCGACGGCAATCCGGACCTCCTGGTCCCATCGACGGCGAGCTCGGTGGTCGAGGTCGTGGAGGGGGACGGTCGCGGCGGCTTCAGCCGTCAGCGCGAGCCGGTCTTCGCCCAGCCGCGGGGGTGGGCGGTCGGCGTGGCGGACTTCAACCGCGACGGGAAACGGGACTTCGTCGCGGGCGCACTCAACTACCTGCTGGACGGCTACGCAACCTTCAGCACCGCCACGATCATGCTGGGCGACGGGGCCGGGCGCTTCACGCCTCGCACGACGATCTCGACGCAGGGCGCGTCGACCGGCCTCGACGTCGGTGATGTGAACGGTGACGGCAACCCGGACGTCCTCGTGAGCGACTACCACTCGGGCAGCGTGATGCAGCACCTCGGCCGTGGCGATGGCACCTTCGAGGAGCGGATCCCAGTGCCCGGATGCGCGCTCGCCGATACGGTCGTCATCGACGACCTCAATGGCGACGGCATCGACGATGCGGCGGCAGCGTGCCGCGGGACGATCTGGCGGGCTTACGTCAGCGTGTGGCTCGGATCGCCGGCGGGGCTGGTGCCCACGGGTCAGATCCATGTCTCGCAGAACAGTGCGGCGCTGTGGATCCGGACCGGCGACGTCAACGGGGATGGCAACCGCGACATCGCGATCGGCTCGTTCGACCACTTCCCGGTTCGGCCGGAGTGCGCGCCGGACCCCCTCTGCCTGATCGGGACAACCGGTCGGGGGATCGGC
>DATLGG010000004.1:0-3917 GCA_035540615.1 Actinomycetota bacterium
GTTTCCGCCTTCGGCAGCGCACCTGCGTCGCGCGAGCGGCCGATCCAGACGATCCGCCCGCCCGCGACGGCGATGGCGGCGTCGGAGACGACCGTGCCCGCATCGTCCATGGTCACGGCGTCGCAGCCGCGCACGAGGACGTCGACGCGTTCCGGCCGGTTCGCCGGAGCATCACTCAAGGACATCGCGGTACTCCTCGGTCAGAGACCCCGATGCGCCTCGGGAACGAGGCTGAAATCGACCGCGCGATCCACATCGGGCAGCTTGGTGCGTCCAGTCGCCCGCGCGGCGCGGAACATGGGCCCTTCGATCACCTCCCGATCAAGCGCGAGGCGCGGGCGCGGAGCGCCCTCGTATCGGGTGAGCGGGATCTGCAGCTCGTTCTGGCGAATCTGCTGTGGGAGATCGAGGCCGAAGTCAGCCCCGTACTTCTTGACGGCAAGCTCGGCCGCCACTTTCGGATCTGCCTCGTTCTGCTCCCACCCCTTGATGATCCCGCGCACGTAGGCGACCACCTGCGGGCGGTTGGCGTCCAGGTAGCGGCGCGTCGTCATCAGCACCGCCCCGTAGGTGCGGAAGCCGAGCTCGTCGAAGCTGACGAAGTGGAAATCCTTGCCGCGCACGAGCCCCATGCGTTCGAGGGTGATGGTCTGGTTGGTCCCGAAGGCGGTGTAGCCGTCGCCGTCGCCCGCGAGCAGCGGCTCCGGCGAGAAGCCGGCCGGCACTTGGGTCCATTGGACCGGCAGGCCGGCGAGCGAGAGAGTCGCCTCGATCGCGGTCTTCTCGTTCGGGCCCTGGGCGAGGATGCGCGCGCCGACTAGGTCCTTCGGTTCCCGGATCGGCTTCTTGGCAAGAGAGATGATGCCGAGCGGGTTCTTCGGAAACACCGCCGCGATCATCACGAGATCGTTCCCCTGCGCGACCGCGTCGATGAACGGGAACCAGGTCGAATAGCCAAGATCGGCCCGGCCGGCCGCGAGCATCACCGGCGCCGGCAGCGCGTTCGGCCCGCCGGGATACCACTCGACGTCGATGCCCTGTGCTGTGAGGAGGCCTCGGTCGAGGGCGATCCATTCGCCGGCGTACTGGACGTTGGGAATCCAGCCGATCTGGACCCGCACCTTCGGGCGAGTCTGCGCGAGAAGCTCGCGTCCGAACAGGGGCGCCGCCACTCCGGACGCCGCTGCCAGTTTGAGAAAATCGCGACGCGCCTGTCTCATGGGTCCCTCCTCCGGTCGGGCGGGGAACAAGGGTTACAGGACTAGGCTACCAAATGTAACGTGGGATACAACTGAGATCGTGCAGGAATTTTTGGCAGAGCGACGCCCATGGATGCCGAAAGATTCAGCGGAATGGCGGTGCCGGAACGCATCCGGCAGGGCTATCCGGGCCTGACCGGCGCGTTGCGCGCCTTCGCGGATTTCGTCCTGAGGGAGCCGGTGCGGGCCGCCCGGATGAGCATCCATGCCGCGGTCGAAGCGGCCGGGGTGTCGGTCGCCACCGGCAACCGCTTCGCGCGGGCGATCGGCTTCGAGAACTATCCCGCGTTCCGGGCGGACCTGATCGAGAGCCTCGCTTCGGCTTACGAGCCGGTGAAGCGCCTCGAGCAGCAGATCTCGAAGCGGTCGAGCAGTCACGACATCATGGTGGGGTCGCTGCGCGAGGACGTGTCGAACCTCGAAGAGACGGTCGGCGGGCTCGACGAGGCGACCTGCCGGCGGGCGGTCGAGATGATCCTCGGGGCCCGACGGATCTTCGTGCTCGGGTTCGACAACGGGGCCTGCCTCGCGCAGATCTTGGCGAACGGCCTGATGCTCCTCAAGGACAACGTCGCCCATGTGGCGAACGGCGGCGGCGGGGCCGGAGTCGCGCGCCACCTCTCCGGCTTCGACGGCTCCGACCTCGTGATCGCGATCGCCTTCCCTCGCTACATGAAGGACACGATCAGCCTCGCCGGGCTGGCACGCTCCCGCGAAGTCCCCGTCCTCGCCATTACCGACAGCCACCATTCGCCGCTCGCGGCGCTCGCGACCGTCAGCCTCCATGCCTGCTCGCGTCGGCAGTTCGCCTCCGTTTCGAACGCCGCCGCCCTGGCGGTCGTCGAAGCGCTGCTCGCCGCCGTGGCGCACCGCACCCCGAAATCCGTCCACCGCGCCGAAGCCTTCACGGCTTGCGCGCTGCCGTGGATCGAAGCCGGGCCGGCCCGGCGACCCCGAAGCGATTAGTGCGCTCGGGCTCCGTGCCGATGGCGAGTCGCCAGCCCTATGCCTCCAGGTCCCAGAACTCGCGGGCGATGACGCAGCGGGACACGGCCTCGGCCGCAGCCTGAAGCAGCGCCTCGCCTTTGGCGGCGGAGGCGCGGCGCGGCACGCCGATGACGCCGTGGGAGGTGCGCGCCTCGAACGAGCGCCATCGATGCGCTGCCTCCGACCCGATCACGTCGGCGACCTCGCGCCCGGTCGGACCGACGGTTTCGGCGGCCGCGAGCATGTCGACGCGCTCGGGACGGATCGCCAGCATCATCGAGGTTTCCGCCTCGCAGGCGTGCCGAACGTTCGGCTGATCCTCCAGGATCGCGCCGAATTCCTTCGCGGCGAGCAGCCAATACGTCGCCGTCGCGATCGGACTGTCGAGTTCGGGGGCGATCTCGTTCACGATCACGGTGAGGGCGGCGATGTTGCCGCCGTGGCCGTTGAGGAGGAGGATGCGGCCGAACCCCTGGCGCACGAGGGAGCGGCAAACGCCCTTCACGAGGGCCGAGAAGGTCGCGAAATCGAGCGTGATCGTGCCGCCGAGGCTCATGTGGTGTTCGGCGAGACCCGTCCACAGAACCGGCGTCACCAGGACCGGGCACTGGGCCTCGGCGATCCGGGCGGCCCGGCGGGCGATCTCACCGACGAGGGCGCAGTCGACCTCGGTGGTCAGGTGAGGCCCGTGCTGCTCTGTCGAGGCGACCGGCACGATCACCACCGTCTCCGGCCGGGATCGCTCGCGGATCTCGGCGGCTCTCAGCCTCCACCACTCGACCTCGCTCATGCCTTCCTCCGGGTGCCACCCTCGCGCTCCAGCAGCCGCTCCAGGAAGGCGCGCGTCCGCGCTTCCTGCGGCTCCGCGAAGATGCGATCGGGTGAACTCTGCTCGACGATCGCGCCGCGGTCCATGAAGATGACGTCGTCGGCGACGTCCCGGGCGAAGCCCATCTCGTGGGTGACGACGAGCATCGTCATCCCCTGTTCGGCGAGCCCCCGCATCGTCTTCAGCACCTCGCCGACGAGTTCCGGATCGAGGGCGGAGGTGACCTCGTCGAACAGCATGATCCGCGGCTCCATGGCAAGCGCACGCGCGATCGCGGCCCGCTGCTGCTGGCCCCCGGAGAGCCGTCCGGGATAGGCGTCCTTCTTGTCCTCGAGGCCAACGCGCCGGAGGAGGTCGACGGCGATCGCCTCCGCCTGCTCCCGGGAGACGCCGCGCACGCGTTGCGGGGCCAAGGTGATGTTCCGCAGGACGGTCAGATGCGGGAACAAGTTGAACTGCTGGAAGACCATGCCGACGTCGTGCCGCTTCGTCCTGCGCGGTGCGGATCGCCCGTCCGGCTCTTCCTCGCCAACCGCCACGAGCGAGTCGGCGATCCAGATGCGCCCGCGCTGGATGGCTTCGAGTCCGGCGATGCAGCGCAGCAACGTGCTCTTGCCGGAGCCGCTCGGCCCGATCACGACGAGGACCTGGGCGGGTTCGACGCTGAGCGTCACGCGGTCGAGCACGGTTTCCGGGCCGAACCGCTTCACGACCCCCTGGAGGCGCACGAGCGAATCCGTCATCTCAGAGTCGGCTCGCCGCGAACCGCCGCTCGATCCACGCGAACAGGAGAGCGAGCGGGTAGGTCAGAACGAAATAGGCGACCGCCACGATGGTCAGGG
>DATLGG010000005.1:0-2231 GCA_035540615.1 Actinomycetota bacterium
GATGCTGGAAGTGCCGGCGGCCCAGGGGATGGACCCGTCCGACGGTCTCCTGCGGATCGTCACGGCGCACGCCCGCGAGGTGGAGCACGTCGCATCGCTCGTCCTGGACCGTTCGGCTCCGGGCGCCGAGGCCGACCCCCCGATCCCGCACCCCCTCGAGGATGGCGCGGGTGACGGACCGTGGACGCCCGAGGTTCGGGAGGCGTTCCTCGCGGTGCTCACCGACCCGGCCGGAGGAGCGAGAACGCTCGAGACGCTCGATCGCCTCGGGAGGCTGGTGCGCCTGATCCCGGAGTGGGAGGCCGTCCGGTGCCGGCCCCAGCGCGATCCCTACCATCGCTTCCCGGTCGACACCCATCTCGTCCGGACCGCTGAGGGAGCCGCGCGGATCCTCACCGGCCGGGCCGACGATCCGATGTTGCAGGAGGCGGCGCAGAGCGTCTCGGATCGGAACGCGGTGGTGCTCGGCGCGTTCCTGCACGACATCGGCAAGCGAGGTGAGGGGCCCCACGTGCCGGTCGGGACCCGGGTGGCGACGGCCGTCCTTCACCGTATGGGGATCGAAGGTGACACGGCCGAGCGAGCGCGCTTCCTCGTGCAGGAGCACCTGCTGCTCGCCGACACGGCCGTCCGGCGCGATCTCTCGGATCCCTCGGTCGTCGACGAGGTGGCGAGCCGGGTCGGCGACCGCGAGCGACTCGCGATGCTGCACGTCGTGACGGCTGCGGACGCTCGTGCCACCGGGCCCCTCGCGTGGACACCCTGGCGGCAGGCCCTCGTGCGCGACCTCGTCGCTCGGGTGGACCGTCTCCTGCTGCGCCGCCCGGACCCGGCGGGCGAGATGCTCGCGGCTCGGAAGGCCGGCCTGCGGGAGCGCCTGGGGCCGGCCGCCGAGACGTTCCTCCGGCGGGTCCCCCGAGCGCATCTCGTCGGCACCGCGCTGGCTGACCTCCTCCACCACGCCTCGATGCTCGAACGTCCCCTCGGCCGCACGGAGGTGCGGACCTGGGCACGCGCCGGCGCGGCGCGGGGGGTCGTCGCGCTGACGGTGGTCGCCGCGGACCGGCCGGGACTGCTCGCGACGATCGCGGGCGCGCTCTCCCTCGGCGGACTCGACATCGCCTCCGCCGAGGTGATCACCACGCTGGACGGGGTGGCGCTCGACACCTTCCACGTCGCGACGCCCGGAGGCGGCGACGTCGACGAGGCTCGCTGGCGGCGGTTCCGGACCGATCTGCGGAGAGCCCTCGAGGGCAGGATCGACCTCGGCCATCGCATCCGAGAGCGGCGCCGGCACTACCCGCCGCCGGATCCGCGGATCCCGGTGGACGTCGTGGTCGACAACGCGGCCTCCCCGGGAACGACCGTGCTCGAGGTGTCGGCCCCGGATCGCGTCGGACTGCTCTTCGACCTCGCCGAGGCCCTCCACGGGCTCACTCTCGACGTGCGCGTCGCGAAGGTTGCGACGTACGGTGCACGGGTGGTGGACGTCTTCTACGTCAGGGATGCGGCCGGCCGCGCGATCGAGGGAGCCGAGGCCGAGCGGGTTCGACGACTGGTCGCCGAGGCGGCACGCGGATGAAGCGCCTGTCGGTCCGGACGCCGGACGCTTCCGTTTCGGCCGTGCTGTCCGGCGACGGAGAGCCGCTCCTGGTCCTGGCTCACGGGGCGGGAGGGTCGATCGACAGCCCGTTCCTCGAGGGGGTCGCCGAAGGCCTCGCCGAGCACGAGGTGGCGAGCCTCCGCTTCAACTTCCCGTACCGCGAGCAGGGCCGGGGCGCCCCCGACCGCGAGCCGGTCCTGCGTCGGACCTGGGCGGCGGTCTTCGAGCACGCCGCGACGCTCCGGCGAACCGTGTGGGCGGGCGGCGGGTCGATGGGCGGGCGGATCGCGTCGATGGAGGTGGCCGATGGCCTGCCGGCCGCGGGTCTCGTCCTGATCGCCTACCCGCTGCACCCGCCCGGCCGACCCGAGCGGCTCCGGGCCGCGCACCTCGCCGGCATCGAGGTGCCGACGATCGTGATCCAGGGAACCCGCGACGCGTTCGCTCGCTGGGACCTGCTCACCCGGGCGATCGAGCGCTCCGGGGCGCCGATCACGCTCCACGTCGTCGAGGGGGCGGACCACTCGTTCCGGGTTCCGGGGACGAAGCGCGACGACCTGGCGCAGGGACGTGAGATCGGTAGGATCGCCGGCGGCTTCGTCCGCGCCCACGCATACTGACGGCATGC
>DATLGG010000006.1:0-4456 GCA_035540615.1 Actinomycetota bacterium
GCCGAACGCCGGCAAGTCCACGCTCCTCGCGGCGCTCACCGCGGCCCGTCCGAAGGTGGCGGACTATCCCTTCACGACGCTGTCCCCGAACCTCGGCGTGGCGGAGGACGAAGACGCTCGCTACGTCCTGGCCGACGTCCCGGGGCTGATCGAGGGCGCGCACGAAGGACGCGGGCTCGGCCACCGCTTCCTCCGTCACGTCTCACGCTGCGGGGGACTCGCCTACGTCGTCGACCTCTCCGCGGAGGATCCCGCCGCCGACCTGCGGGTGATCCGCGCGGAGGTCGAGGCGTTCGACCCCGCCATGCGGACCAGACCCTCGATCGTGATCGGGACGAAGGCCGACCTCGTCGATGAGGGGTTGCTGGCGGAGCGTGCCGCTGCGCTGGGGCCGGGCTCCGTCGTCGTCTCCGCGGTGGCTGGCCGGGGCCTGGACGAGCTCGCCGCGAGCCTCGCTCGTCTCGCCACGCGCGGGGCCGAGGCCGTCCCGAGGGAGCCGTACGTGGTCCTCCGGCCCGCGCGCGAGTCCTTCAGCGTGCGCCGGGAGGGTGGCCGGTTCCGAGTCGTGGGGCCCTCCGTCGAGCGTTGGGTCGCCGAAGCCGACCTGGACGATGAGGCGTCCGTCGCACGCCTGCAGAAGCGCCTCAAGCGCGGTGGGGTCGAGCGCCGCCTCGCGGAGGAGGGGGCCCGGCCGGGCGACGAGGTCCTGATCGCCGGGCGGGCGTTCGAGTTCCATCCCGACGAGGAGGACGGCTGACGCGCGCCCTGCCGGAGATCCGGCGTCTCGTCGTCAAGGTCGGGAGCTCCAGCCTGGTCGGTCCGGAGGGGGCGGTCTCGCGTCCTCGCCTGTCGAAGGTCGTGCGCGAGCTTGCGGAGGTGGCTGCCGGGCGAGGATGCGTCCTCGTGAGCTCCGGCGCGATCGCCACGGGTCTCGCGCCGCTCGGGCTCGGCCGGCGACCGCGCGACATGCCGAGCCTGCAGGCCGCAGCCGCGGTGGGGCAGGGGCGCCTCCTGGCCGAGTACCTGCGGCTGTTCGAGCGCCGCGGATTGATCGCCGCCCAGGTCCTTCTGACCCAGGACGACGTGGTTCGGCGGCGGCACTTCGTCAACGCGCGGAACACCCTGGAGCGGCTCTTGCTCGGCGGCGTCGTCCCGATCGTGAACGAGAACGACACCGTCGGGACCGAGGAGATCCGCTTCGGTGACAACGACCGGCTCGCGGCGATGGTGGCCGTGATGATCGAGGCGGACCTGCTCGTCCTCCTGTCCGACGTCGACGGCATCTACACGAGCGACCCGCGCCGAGGCCGGGGGGTCCTGCTGTCGGAGCTCCGGAACCCGCTCGCGGTCGATGCGGGGGGGAGCCGGAGCGGGCTCGGCTCCGGCGGGATGGCCTCCAAGGTGGAGGCGGCGGCGATCGCCTCGGCCGCAGGCGTGGGTGTGGTCGTCGCGGGCGCACGCCGGCGCCAGATCCTGCCGCGGGTCCTCGCCGGGGAAGAGCTGGGAACCTGGGTGCCGCCGCGGTCCGGCCGGAAGCGCGCGCGGAAGGCCTGGCTCGCGTTCGCGAGCGGCCCCAGCGGCCGCATCGTGGTCGACGCGGGCGCCGAGCGTGCCCTCCGGCGCGACGGCCGGAGCCTCCTCGCCGCGGGCGTCGTCGCGGCCGAGGGTGACTTCCGCGCCGGGCAGACGGTCGAGCTCGTCGGGCCGTCGGGCGACGCGTTCGGACGTGGGGTGGCGAACTACTCGAGCGAGGAGCTTCCGTTGCTCGCCGGGAGGTCGTCGGCGGAGCTCGCATCCCTGCGAGGCGGTCCCTTCGAGCGCGAGGTGGTCCACCGCGACGAGCTCGTCATCCTCGACTGAGGGGGGCGTACGATGAGGCCGATGGGAGCGCTCGAGCCGCTCGTCACGCCCGCGCGGATGGCGGCGCGCGCGCTGGCCACCGCCGATCGGGAGGCGAAGGACGCGTGTCTCGCCGAGATGGCATCGGCCCTCGAGAGGCGCAGCGACGAGATCCTCTGGGCGAACCGCGAGGATGTCGCGACGGCCGAGCGCGACGCGGCGCCCGGCGCCGTCATCGACCGGCTCCGCCTCGACGAGGAACGCGTGCGGGCGGTCGCCGAGGGCCTGCGCGACATCGCGCGGCTGCCGGACCCGGTCGGGGAGGTGATCGAGGAGCGGACGGCGCCGAGCGGCATCCGCCTCCAGAAGGTGCGCGTGCCGCTCGGGGTGATCGGCGTGATCTACGAAGGGCGGCCGAACGTGACCGTGGACGCGGCGGGACTCTGCCTCAAGGCGGGCAGCGCCGTCCTCCTCCGGGGGTCGCGCATCGCCCGCTCCTCGAACGAGGCCCTGGTCGCCGTCCTGCGCGACGCGGCCGAGGTCGCGGATCTGCCGGCGGACGTCGTCCAGGCGGTTCCTCCGACCCGTGAGAGCGCGAAGGAGATGATGCGCGCGCGGGGGCTGATCGACCTCTTGATCCCTCGAGGCGGGAACGACCTGATCCAAACGGTCGTGAACGAGTCGGTCGTGCCGGTCGTGGAGACCGGTATCGGGAACTGCCACGTGTACGTCGACCGCGCCGCGGACCTGGACCGTGCGCAGCGCATCCTCGTGAACGCGAAGGTGCAGCGCCCGGGCGTGTGCAACGCTGCGGAGAGCTTCCTCGTCCACCGCGACGTGGCCGATGCGTTCCTGCCGGGCGCGCTCGAGGCCCTGCGCGCGGAGGGGGTCGAGGTCCTGGGAGACGAGGAGGTGCAGGCGCGCGGCGAGGACGTCGCTCCGGCCAGCGACGACGACCACCGCGCCGAGTTCCTCGACCTGCGGATCAGCGGGAAGGTCGTTGGGTCGCTCGACGAAGCGATCGAGCACATCGCGGAGTACGGCACGCGCCACACCGAGGCGATCGTGACGGAGGATGCCGAGGCGGCCGAGCGGTTCGTGCGCGAGGTCGACGCGGCGGCGGTCGTCGTGAACGCGTCGACGCGCTTCACCGACGGCGGTGAGTTCGGCATGGGGGCCGAGATCGGGATCTCCACGCAGAAGCTGCACGCCCGCGGACCCATGGCCCTGTCGGAGATCACGACGTACAAGTGGATCGTCCGCGGCGACGGTCACGTCCGCGGCTGAGCTCGCGGGAAATCCACGGTTGGGCGGGGGCCCGGACCTAGGATAGAGGCGTGGAGCCTCCCAGCCGCCTCGGCGTCATGGGCGGGACCTTCGACCCGATCCACATCGGCCACCTGGTGACGGCGGAGGGCGCCCTGGCGACGTTCGAGCTCGATGCGGTCGTGTTCGTCCCGACCGGCCAGCCCTGGATGAAGGAGGGCAGGGACGTCTCGCCCGCCGAGCACCGCTACCTCATGACGGTCATCGCGACCGCCAGCAACCCGCACTTCGACGTGTCGCGGCTCGAGATCGATCGCGAAGGTCCGACGTATGCGATCGACACGCTGCGGAGTCTCCGCGACCACCACGGGGGCGAGACGGAGCTCTTCTTCATCACGGGCGCCGACGCCGTGCTCGAGATCTTCCACTGGAAGGATCCCGAGGAGGTCCTCGCCCTCGCCCACGTCATCGCCGCGACCCGCCCTGGGTACGACATCGCACGCTTCGAAGCGGAGGCGCCGACCCGCCATCCGCGCATCTCCGTGATGACGATCCCCGCACTCGCGATCTCCTCGACCGACATCCGGCGACGCGTCCGCGACGCGGAACCGATCCGGTACCTGGTCCCGGAGGGCGTCAGCGCCTACATCGAGAAGTGGAGGCTCTACCGATGAGGGATGCCGAAGATCTGTTGCGCGAGGTGCACGACCTCCTCGACGGCGGCGTGGTGCAGGAGCCGGCCGCTCCCGCCGAGGACCCGCCTCCGAGGCAACCTGAGCGCGAGCAGGTGCCGGTCGTCCCGCGGCGGGCGGTCGCGGGCCGCCGGCATCGGCCGCGGCGGCGGGCCGCGCGCGTCGTACTGGTGATCGTCGTCGCGCTGGCGGCGGTCGCCGCGGGCGTCCTGACCGTCCGCGAGCTGCGGACGAGCGGACCGCGCAACGGCGACAGGCCGGCCACGGCTCCGGCCGTTCCGCAGGACGTCCTGGCGTGGACCGTGTGGACCGAACAGCCGACGCGCGCCTATGTGGCCGTCCTGGCGACGAGCGAGGACCTCGAACCGGTCGCCCTCACGGTGCCGGGTCACCTGATCGTCAGCATCCCGGGTCGGGGCGTCGGGACGATCGGCGATGCGGCCGCGGGCGGGAACGCGGAGCTGGTCGGAACGACCGTCTCGAGCGTCCTCGGGGTCGAGGTCGACGAGACCGTCGCGAGCTCGCTCGAGGAGCTCGGGGGGATCGTCGACGCCCTCGGCGGGATCGATATCGGGGAAGGTCGATCCAGCGGCGCGAGGGTGGTCCGCTACCTGCGGGCGAAGGACCGCGATGCCGACTTCCGCGCGATCCGGTGGCAG
>DATLGG010000007.1:0-5320 GCA_035540615.1 Actinomycetota bacterium
TGATCGTCCCGCCGGGCCTGAGCTTCCCCTCGCGCTCCGCCGCCTCGATCATCCGCAGCCCGATGCGGTCCTTGACGCTGCCGCCCGGGTTCAGCATCTCGAGCTTCGCGAGGATCGTGGGCCGCAGCCCCTTCGTCACGGACCGAAGGCGAACGAGCGGCGTGTTCCCCATCGCGTCGAGGAAGGTGTCGAGGACCCGCATCGGCCCATTGTGCGCCACGGCCCCCGGTCGCGTCGACGCGGCCTCAGGGGACGAGCCGGTAGATCCCGCGCTCGTCGCTGAAGTAGACCCGGCCGTCGGGGCCGCGGGCCATGCCGAGGATGCCGCGAGGGTTCGTGTAGATCGTCTGGCGATCCACGACGTTCTTCCGATCCGAGGTGAGCTCCAACCGTCGGATCGCACGGTCGTTCCACGACGCCATCAGCAGGGTGCCCTCGTTCGCCGACCCGAGGCCGCACCCCTCGCAGAAGGCGGCGCCGGTGGGCGCGACGACGCTCGCGAACAGCGAGCGCGGCGGGACGGGGCGAGGCCCGGAAGCGTTCGTGTTCGGGCACCGCGACGACCCGCCCCAGCCGAAGTTCCGGCCCCCGATGATCCGATTCACCTCGTCGTTGCACTCGGGCCCGTTCTCCGTCTGCCACAGGCGGCCGGTCTGCGGGTCGTGGGTGATCCCGAACGAGTTCCGGTGCCCGAACGAGAAGGTCAGCTTCCCCTCGTACGGATTCGTCCGGGGCGCGGACCCGTCGCGGTTCATGCGCAGGACCTTGCCCGCGCGGTTCCCGATCCGCTGCGCCCGACCAGGACGACCGGTGTCGCCCGTCACCACGTAGAGGCGCCGGTCCGCGCCGAAATGGATCGCGCCCCCGTTGTGGTAGCTGGCCGCGGGGATCGTCGCGAGGTGCTGCTTGCGCAGCGATCCGTCGACCCGGCGCGCGCGGATCACGCGGTTGGAGAGCGGCGACGCCTTCGTGTAGTACGCGTACACCCACCGAGCCGACGGCCAGTCCGGGTCCACCGCCAGGCCGAGCAGGCCCTGCTCGCCGTCCGTCGCGAGACCGCGGATCCGGCCCCAGAGCCGCTCCTCTCCGGTCGCGACATCGACGCGGACGATGCGCCCGGTGAACCGCTCTCCGTAGAAGATCGTCGTCCCGTCGGGGCTGATCGCGAAGGCCGCCGGCCAGCACGGCTGTCGCGACTCCGGGCAGGGCACGACGGACTCCCGGCCGACCGCCGCCTGCGACGGCGCCGGGAACAGCGTGAGAGGGAGCGTCAGGAAGAGGACGAGGATCGAGAACCGTCCTGCCACGTCAGCGACGGTACCACGGGCCCTCTTCCCGTAGGACGCCCCCGACGACCACCCGCCGCACGGGGTTGTGCCCGGGGCGGTAGGGGACCGAACCGAAGCCGAGCGTGTCGAGCACCAGCAGGTCGGCGCGCTTCCCGACCTCGATCGTGCCGAGCCGGTCGTCGAGGCCGAGGACCCGAGCGGGCGTCGCCGTGACCGCCGGGAGCATCCGCTCCGGAGCGAGCCCGTAGAGCGCGCCGCCGAGCGCGAGGACCTCGGGCATCGACAGGACCGGAGACGTTCCGGGGTTCAGGTCCGAGGCGAGGGCGATCTCGGCCTCGCGTGCGACGAGCTCGGCCACCGGCGGCGGCTCGGCTCGCAGCAGCAGCGTGGAGGCGGGGAGCAGCACCGCCGTGGTCGCGGTCCGAGCCAGTGCTTCGATCCCGGCGGCATCCAGGTGGTTCAGGTGGTCGGCGCTGCGGGCCCCGAGCTCCGCTGCCGCCTCCGCCGCTCCCGTCCGGCCGAGCTGCTCGGCGTGGCACCGCACGGGCAGCCCGGCCACCGCCGCCGCCTCGGCCACGCGCCGGAGATCCTCGACCGTGAACGCGATGTCCTCGACGTAGACGTCGACCGCGTCGACGAGCCCCTCCGCCGCCGCCCGCGGGATCAGCTCGTTCGTGGCGCGCTCGACCCAAGCCTCCCGTGACGAGCCCTCGGGGACCGCATGGCCGGCCAACAACGTGACCGTGACGGTCTGCGGGATCTCCTCGGCGAGTCGGCGGGCGAGCCGCGCCTGCCGTAGCTCGGCCTCGACCGACAGCCCGTACCCGGTCTTCATCTCGAAGGCCGTGGTGCCGTGCTCGAGCATCTCGTCCGTTAGCCCGCGCGAGAAGGCCAGGACCTCCTCATCCGAGGCCTCGGCGAGCATCCGGGCGCTCCGAGCGATCCCGCCGCCGCGCCCGTGCAGGTCGCGGTAGGTCGCCCCCGCCAGCCGGGCCTCGTACTCGTCGTCCCGCCAGCCGACGAAGGGGAGGTGCGTGTGGCAGTCGACGAAGCCGGGGACGACGAGCCCGGCGGCCTCGAACGGCACCTCCCCCGGGTAGCCGTCGCGGGGCCCGACGTAGGTGATGCGCCCGGCCTCCCACGCGACGACGGCGTGCTGGATCGCCGCCGTCCCCGGGACGCCCGTCTCGACCACGGGCGCGGCCAGTGCCCCGGAGCTAGTCACGGCGAACCATGCCGAGATGATCCGTCCGGGGGCTCAACTTCCGCGGCCACGTGCCGAGAAGATAGATGAAGCAGTGCCACGAGAGGGCGCTCGGGCGCTGCATGTGCCAGGAGGGGGATTCGCGGGCAGTCCCCCTCCTTGGCTTTTCCTGGGCCGGGGGTCCGGCTGGCCTCCCTATACTGGCTGCGACCGCATGCGTGAAGACGTGGCCTCCGGCACCGCCATCGTCGGACGAGACGCGGAGCTCGCCACGGTCGTGTCGCTCCTCGAGGGCGGGCTCGAAGGCCCTCGGGCCATCGTCATCGACGGGGAAGCCGGGATCGGGAAGACGACCCTGCTCGATGAGCTGACTCGCGCCGCGGAGGGACGCTCCTACCGAGTGCTCCGATGCCGGCCCGCCGAGGCCGAGATGAGCCTCCCCTACGTTGCGCTCGGGGACCTTCTGGCGCTCGTCGGCGACGAGGAGCTTCTCTCTCTTCCCGATCTTCAGCGGCAGGCGTTGGAGGTGGCCCTGGTTCGCGCGGACGGGCGGCTCCCGGCCGATCCCCTCGCGGTCGGGATGGGGCTGGCATCGCTCCTGATGGATCTGGCTGAGGCGGGGCCCCTGCTGGTGGCGGTCGATGACGTCCAGTGGCTCGACGCGGACTCCGCGCGCATCCTGGAGTTCGCCGTGCGGCGTCTCCGCATCCCCATGCTCATCGCTCTCGCGCGTCGGACCGAGGGAGAGGAGGAGCCGGTCCCCCTCGCCCTGGACCGGTGGATGCCGGCCGAGGGCATCCGCCGGGTGCGGCTCGGGCCGCTCTCACTGGCAGCCATGCACGATGTGTTCAACCGCCGCCTGGGAACGCTCTTCCATCGCCCCACCCTGGTACGCCTCCAGGAGCTCTCTGGAGGGAACCCCTTCTTCGGGCTCGCGATCGCCGGCGAGCTGGTCCGCCGGGGCCGAGAGCCTGTGGCCGGGGAGCGGCTGCCGGTGCCGCGGACGCTCCAGGAGCTCGTCTCGGCCAGGCTCGAGGCCCTCTCTCCCGCGGCTCGCCAGGTCCTGCTGGTCGCGTCGGCGCTCTCCCGCCCCGCGGCCCGGGTCATCGAGGACGCGCTCGGGGGCACGATCCGGATCGAGGATGCGCTGATCGAGGTCGAGGAAGCGGGCATCGTCACCGTGGACGATCGGGGACGGATCCGCTTCACGCACCCCCTCCTGGCCTCCGCGGCGTATTCGTCCGCATCCCCGCAGCGACGTCGGCGCCTCCACGGCCGACTCGCCGAGGTCGCTACCGGTGAGGAGCGGGCGCGCCACCTCGGCCTCAGCGTCACCGGACCGGACGAGCAGGCAGCGGCCCTGATCGAGGCTGCGGGGAGAGCGGCGGAGCGCCGCGGAGCCCAGGCGGCGGCGGCCGAGCTTTACGGGTCGGCCCATCGGCTCACCCCCGCCGATCGCCCGGAGCGCGGGGGCCGGCGCGCGCTGCTGGCTGCGTCGGCGCTGTTCGCTACCGGCGAGCTTCAACGCGCTCAGGCGCTGGCCGAGGAGGCGGCGGGGTCCGCTGGCGGCAACCTGCGTGCGGAGGCGCTTCTCCTGCTCGGCAGGATCGCTCACGTCGCCGGGACGGACCCGGTGGCGGTCGACCTCTTCGAGCGAGCCGCGTCGGAGGCTAGCGACGACCGCCGCCTCCGCGGGCGCATCCACGCCCACCTGTCGTGGAGCCATCCGTTCGACGAGGCGCGCGCCGTCGAGCACGCGGAGGTCGCCATCGGCCTCCTGGACCCGGATGAGGATCCCGATCTGGTTGCATTCACGCTGTTGACGAAGTTCTTCTTCGACGCCCAGCTCGGCCGAGGAGTGGATCGACGGCTGTTGGAGCGAGGGCTCGAGCTCGAACGGAGAGAAGCCGAGGAGCGAACCGGACCCATCAACCACCTTCCCCTGATCTGGTTCAAGAGCACGGACGAGTTCGAGGCCGCACGGTCGCGCTTCCGTGACGAGGAGGCGTGGGCGAGGCTGCGAGGCGATGAGGGGTCACGACCCAACCGGGTAGCCCAGCTCGCCGAGGTGGAGCTCCGTGCGGGGAACTGGGAGCTGGCCGAGCGATACATCGAGGAGGCCTGCGCGGGGATCGGGGAGGCGGGGCTCGGAGGACCGCTGTCGATGCCCCTTCGCATCCGAGCGATGATCGATGCCCACCGCGGACGCATCGACCGGGCCCGGGAAACCCTCGATGCGCTGATCGAGGCCACGGAGGCGAGGGGGAACGTGTGGTGGACGGCGCTATGCCTTTCAACGTCGGGTTCAGTCTCGCTGACCGCCGGCGAGGCCGAAGCTGCCGACGGAGCCTTCACCCGCATGCGCGCGCTCCTGGATGAGATGGGGGTCGTGGACGCCCTTGCGGAGCGCAGCCAGCCCGATCACATCGAGGCTCTCTTGCTCCTCGGGGCGCCGGAACGGGCAGCAGACGTGCTCGCAAGGCTGAAGGAGCGCGATCGGTACCTATCCCGCCTCTGGATCCGGCTTGCCCTGCCCAGGTGCCGTGCGTTGATCCGGGCGAGCGCTGGAGATCTCCCGGCCGCGCTCGAGGTGGTCGCAGAGGCGGTGGAGGACCCGTCGGCAGGGGAGCTCCCGTTCGAGCTCGCGCGGGCGTTCCTGGTCAAGGGGCAGCTCCATCGCCGCACGAGGCAGAAGGGCGCAGCCGATCGGGCCCTCAGGTCCGCGGCGGAGGGGTTCGAGCGAGTCGGAAGTCCCATCTGGGCGGCTCGTGCCCGAGACGAGCTCGGTCGTGTGGGGCTGCGCCCGGGCTCCCCCTCGGAGCTGACC
>DATLGG010000008.1:0-14715 GCA_035540615.1 Actinomycetota bacterium
CGTTCGGGCGGGGAACGTCCGACCCGACCGCCCCCGTCGACCGGGACAAGCCGCACTGAGAGGAGCGAGATGGATTGCTGGCACTGCAGGAGAACGGCCGTCGGCACCTGCCGGTTCTGCGGCCGGGGGCTGTGCGAGAACCACGTCGCGACGAAGCCGTTCATCCTCGAGGTCTTCGGACGCGAGACGACCCGCGCGCTCGTCGTGGAGGAGGCGCTCTTCTGCGGCACGTGCCGGCCCCGGCCGGACCCGGTCGACCTGCCGGAGCTGGACGATCCGGCGTGACGAACGTCACATATCACCGCGTGACGAGCGACACAGCCGGCCGCGGGCCCCGGGTGCCATGATGAACGCGCCCGATACGAAGGAGGACGCCCATGGCAGACAAGAAGATCACCCCGAAGGAGCCCACCGCGAAGCCCGCGACCGAGGACGACGAGCGGTCCGAGGCGACGAAGGTCTCCCGCGTGAAGCGGGTCAAGCGGGTCAAGCGCGCGAAGCGCTAGACCTTCCGCACCTGATCGAACGGCGAGCCCCACGGGGCTCGCCGTTCCACGTCCGCCCCACTCCGGGGACGCGGTAGCCTCACGCCGTGCGCCCGACCCCCGATGTCGCCCGAGCGATGCGACGAACCCCCCTCCTCGGGGAGGTCGATGACGCTGCCGTCGAGGCGTTCGCCACCTCCGGGGTGATGCAGCTGTTCCGCAAGGGGACCTACCTGCTGCACCAGGGTGACGAGGGCACCGACGTCTTCTTCCTCTGGAGGGGCCGCATCGAGCTCAGCTCCGTCTCCAGCACCGGGCACCGACAGCTCCACACGCGGATCGATCCCCCGCAGTTCTTCGGCGAGTTCAGCGTCCTCGGCCAGATGCCCCGAAGCGTCACGGCGCTGGCGCTCGAGGACTCGGAGGTTTGGGTGGTCCCCGGCGACCGGTACCTCGGGTTCCTCGAGACCGAGCCGGCTGCCTCGCGCGCGATGCTGCGCGTGCTCGCCCGCCAGATCCACGCGCACGAAGCTTTCGTCGAAGACCTCCTCCACCTCGACCTCAAGGGCCGGGTCGCCAAGCGCCTCCTCAGCCTCGTGACCGCGAGCTTCGAGGACCTCCCCCCCGACGGGGCGATCGTCCCCTCGATCGTCACCCACGCCGACCTCGCGAGCCTCTCGGGCGGGAGCCGGGAGAACGTCACGCGGATCCTGTCGGAGTTCCAGCGGCGTGGACTCGTCGCGCGCGACGGCCGGCGCTACGTCCTGCGCGACATCCGCGGACTCGCCCGCCTCGCCGGGCTCTGAACCGCTCCGGCGGTACGCTTCGGACGTGAGGGTCGCACTCGGCCAGGTGAATCCGACCGTGGGGGACCTCGACGGCAACGTCGAGCTCCTCGCGGGGTGGGCGGAGCGTGCCGGAGCGGAGGGCGCCGACCTCGTCTGCTTCCCGGAGCTCTCGATCACCGGCTATCCCCCCGAGGACCTTGTGCTGCGGCCGGCGTTCGTGGAGGAGAACCAAAGGGCTCTGGCGGAGCTGGCGCGGCGCGTCGCCGCGGGGCCGGCGGTCCTCGCAGGGTTCGTCGACCGGACGGAGCGCGGCATCCACAACGCCGCCGCGCTCCTGCGAGAGGGCCGGGTCGAGGCGACGTACCACAAGCAGCGCCTCCCGAACTACGGCGTGTTCGACGAGCAGCGGACGTTCGTCCCGGGCGAGGAGGCGTGCCACCTGCGGCTCGCGGACTCCGACCTCGGCATCTCGATCTGCGAGGACGCCTGGCGTCCCGGCGGTCCGTTCGCGTCGTACGCGGGACGGGTCCAGGCGATCCCGAACCTCAACGGCTCCCCGTACCACCGCGGCAAGACGCGGGAGCGTCTCGCGATCTGCGCCGAGCGCGCGCGGGAGACCGGCGCATGGATCCTGTACGTCAACTGCGTCGGCGGACAGGACGAGCTCGTCTTCGACGGCGGGAGCATGGTGGTCTCCCCCGCGGGACGGGTCACGGCGCGCGCGCCGATGTTCGAGGAGGCCCTGCTCGTGGTCGACCTTCCGGACGGCGGGGGCCCGGAGGTCGAGTGGCCCGAGGGAGCCGAGGAGGTCTACCGAGCGCTCGTCCTCGGGCTCGACGACTACGTCCGGAAGAACGGCTTCGCCGAGGTCGTCCTGGGTCTGTCGGGCGGCATCGACTCCGCCCTCACCGCGGTCCTCGCCGCCGACGCCCTGGGACCGGCAGCGGTCCGCGCGCTCGCGATGCCCTCGCCGTACTCGTCGAGCGAGAGCCTCGAGGATGCGCGGGACGTCGCGGAACGTCTCGGCATCCGACTCGACGTGATCCCGATCGACGGAGCGTTCGCGGCGTATCGCGAGGCGCTCGCGCAGGTCTTCGCCGGATCCGAGCCCGGCGTGGCCGAGGAGAACCTCCAGGCGCGGATCCGCGGCAACCTGCTGATGGCTCTGTCGAACCGCTTCGGGTCGATGGTCCTGGCGACCGGGAACAAGAGCGAGCTCGCGGTTGGCTACTCGACGCTCTACGGGGACATGGCCGGGGGGTTCTCGCCCCTGAAGGACGTGCCGAAGACCCTCGTCTACGAGCTCGCCCGCTGGCGGAACGCGCAGGGGTCGCCGCCGATCCCGGACCGCGTGCTGACGAAGGCGCCGACGGCCGAGCTCCGTCCCGACCAGAAGGACACGGACTCGTTGCCGCCGTACGAGGTCCTCGATCCGATCATCCAGGCCTACGTCGAGGAGGACCGCTCACCGGAGGAGATCGTGGCGGACGGCGCCGACGCCGCGACCGTGCAGCGGGTCGTTGCGATGATCGACCGCGCCGAGTACAAACGGCGGCAGGGTGCCCCCGGCGTGAAGATCACGCCGAAGGCGTTCGGCAAGGACCGACGGATGCCGATCACGAACCGCTACCGGGTCTGACGCTCCCGGAGGCTCAGGTCCCGAGGATGTCCGCGTAGACGTCGAGGTCCGGCGCTTCATGGGTGCCCGATCGGTTATCGCTCCACGCGACGAGGAACCCGCCGCCGGCCGGCACCATCGCGTTGCGCTCGACGTAGGCACAGACGTCCGCACCATCCAGGAAGGGGAAGAGCGACCCGGGCTCGTGGGCGACGTCGGTGATCCGCGCGTTGGGCGAGAAGCTCTCACCGCCGTCGCTGGAGACCGCGCCGTAGACATCGATCTGCCAGTTCGGCTCATCCGCGGTGGAGCGGCGACGGTCGTACCACGTCACACCGACACGTCCGCTGTCCCCCACCTCGATCTGGGGGTGGAACTGATCCGTCGCCGTGGCGTCGTCGTTCACGAGCCGCGGCGCCGACCACGTTCGCCCGGCGTCGCTCGATCGCGTGAACAGGATGTCGGCCTCGTCGCCCGCACGAGGAGCACCGGCGACCGCCACGTAGAGCGTCCCTCGCCGGGGATTGAAGGCTGGATGATCCGGGTCCGACGACCCCCCCACATCCACCGCGAGGGAGGGAGCCTGGGAAGCGACGATGTTCCCGTTCAGCACCTGCTGCCAGCCGCCGATGAGACACGCAGCCTGGTGACCCGTACGTGGCGCGTCCATCACACGCGAACGGGGCCCGAAGGTCGACGCCCGGTCCGTCGACCGGGCCGTCCAGACGACCCCGCCCTGGGACCAGACCACGTGGAGGGTGTCGTCTGGATCCACCGCCAGGTCGGGACGGCTGGGGCTTCCAGCGGTCGGGGCGGCGACGGCGACCGGCGGCCGGAAGGTTGCGCCACCGTCGGTCGAGCGGCTCAACAGGAGCTGGGAGGTCTCGGAGCGGCGCGCATGAACGTGCTCTTCCCACGCCACGTACAGGTCGGAGCCGCTGACGGTGATGGCCTGGCGGTACCGGAAGATGTCGTCGTCAGCGGGGCCGCTCGCCCGCCCAGCGGGGGCGAAGGATCGGCCTCCATCCGTGGACCGCGCGACGGCGATGATCGACCCGCCCGCGATCTCGGCACGGAAGGCCACGGCGAAGTACCCCTCGGGACCGGCGGCGATGGCCGGCGCGCCGATGGCGGATGTGCCGGCCGGCGGTTCGATCGTCCCGGCATCGGTCCACGTCGCGCCACCGTCCTCCGACCACGCGTAGCCGACGAACGAGATGTCCGGCAGTGGCGGCACGGGGGCTCGACCTTTGGCCTCGCATCGACCGGCATCGAACCAGGTCGCGACGACCGTCGCTCCCGAGCGAGCCATCCCGACGTCGCCCTGCAGGTTGCACACCGGCAGGGTCTCACCCGCTCCGGGCTGATTGATCCGGACGTCCGCGTTCCCTCCTGCGGACACGGAAGACGGCAGCAGGAGCGCCGCAGCCAGCGCCGTCACCGCGGAGGCACTTCTCGTGATCTTCATGTCTCCCCCTCGCACGTCGTCACCCGGGACTTCGGCGAGAGGATGACCGAGCCCTCCGCGCCCCGCGGCGGTCCGACCGCCACGGCTGCCATCCAGCGAACCCGCCGGGGCCGCGCTACGATCGTGCACGGGCGTTAGCTCAGCCTGGTTAGAGCAGTGGGCTTTTAACCCATGTGTCGGGGGTTCGAATCCCTCACGCCCCACCACCCGACCGGGCGCGACGGATGCCTCGCTGCTGCGCCCACTAGGCCCCCGACACCCGGAGGACGTCGATCCCCCGGTGGAGGTCGATCACGTACAGGATCTCATCGGTCACCCAGACCGGCCGCGCGCTGTTGCCCGCGTGCGGGAGGAAGCCGGCCCGCTCGCTGATCTGTCCCCGGGCGTCCACCCCGAGCACGCGGATCCCATGTTCGAAGAACGACAGCGCGACGCTTCCGCCGGCCTGCGCGAAACGCGGATGGACGTCCATCCCGTAGGACGAGCAGCCGAGCAGGTTCGCGGGTGGGCGGCCGTCGGTGAACGTGCCGTTCTTGCGCAGGTCGTAGCTGTCGGCCGCCTTGAACGTCCCGCTCTGGCGCCAGCCGGTCGTCAGGAAGGTCTGGAAGTCGCCCGACTCCTCGGTGCAGGGACCGCTGAACGGGGTTTCCATCGAGATCAGCGCCAAGCGGCCCTTCGTGGCGCCGGGCCAATCGACGCGCGCGGGGAGCGATTCCTCCATCGGCTTCGGCAGGGGGCTCGGCATCACCGCGCCGGGCATGGGCGCTGCCGTCTTCGGCTCGACCGAGGCGAGCACGGTCGGCGCGGTGGGATCGACCCGCGCGTCCAGCACGTACGACGGGAGCGACCCCGTCATCACGATGCCCGGCGCCACCTCGATCACGTGGTGGAACCGCTGGGGACGGTAGGGAGCCTGCTGGGACCAGTTCCCGACGACCCTGGGCGCGGTCGGGTCACGCAGATCGAGGATCGTCCCGCTGGCGCTGTACGCGTACGCGCAGTCGAAGACGCAGGTCCACAGGTGATCGCGCTGACCCGGTGGGGTCACGTACACGCCGATCCGCTGCGGGTTGTCCGCGTCGCGGACGTCGTAGATCTCGAGCGCTCCGCCGTTCGTCCCGGGCGGCAGACCGGGAACGGCCGGCGCGTAGCGCGCATCGCGGCTGATGAGGAGGATCTCTCCGTTCGTCTGCGGCTGCTCGTTGTACAGGCTCGGCCCGAGCTGCCGCGTGGACAGGTGGCGCGGCGCCAGGGGGTCGGAGACGTCGTAGATCGAGAACGATCGCCAGGTCGTCACGTAGAGGCGGCGCTCGTGCAGGACGGCGTCGACCGCCGTTCCCACCTCACGCGCAACGGTCGTGATGTATTCGACCGGGCCCGACACCCATCCACCTGCCGTCGGACGCCATCCCTGTTCCTGCGCACCAGCTGGAACGCCGCCCGCGAGCGCCGCGGCCAGCACCGTTGCCGCGATGCAACCCTGGATCCTCCGCACCTGCTCCCTCCCCATCGATCGGACTCCAGGGCTTCTTCGACGGTCGAGGCGGGAAATCCTGCCAACCCGCCCGGACCCGTATACCGTGGCGGCCGTGGAAGCCCAAGAGCGAGAGGTCGACCCGCAGGAACGAGGCGTCCGCTCCGGCGTCGCGCTGATGCTCGCGGTCGCGGCGGTCGTCGCAGCGGCGCTCGCGGGGCGCGCGTCGCTGCGGGCCGAGAGCGCCTTCGACGCGTGGCAGCAGGCCGGCCGAGCGGAGGTGAAGCACGGCGCGGCGCTCGTCGAGGATGTTCGGTTCGTGTACGCGGACGAGGGACCGTCGGCGCTCCGGGCCCTCGAGGCGAGGGTCCGGGCCGAGGAGCTGCGCGAGGCCGCCCGTCGGTCCTCGGGACGGGTCCGGGCGACCCTGCTCCTCGAAGCACGGACCGCCGAGGCGCTGGCCAACGCCCTGGAGGAGAGCGGCTTCGACCTCGGCCGCGAGGCGTATCGGAACCCGGACGGCGGCCTCGCGATCCACCGGCGGCTCGCGGACGTGCGAGGGGAGGATCCCGCCCTCGTCGCCCTCGACCCCGAGGCGCACCAGGCGCGTGGGAACCGCGCCGGCGACCGAGCCGTCCTCGGGCTCGCCGCGACGATCCCCGTCGGCGTTGCGTTCCTGTTCGGCGCCCTCGGTCAGGCCCTCCCCCGGCGACGCCGCGGCCTCGTGCTCGCGGGCTGGGGATGCATCGCCGGCGCGCTCGTGATCGCCGTCCTCCTGGAGGTGCTCTGATGGATCTGGACCTCGAGCTCGCGCACCGGGAGAGCCGCACGCGCTTCGACGTCCGCCTCGCGGCGCTGGTGGGCTCGGCGGCCATCGCCGCCGCTCTGCTGGGGACCCTCGAGATGCACTCCGGCAAGCGCGAGGAGCGGGCGTTCACGATGGCGTCGCGGCTGGCCGTGCAGGTGTCGAGCGGGACCGCCGTGAGCGGTCTGCGCAGCTCCCTGCAGGCTTCCGCGATCACGCAGGGCGCGGCGGGCGGACTCGAGTCGGCCGGCCGAGCGATCGCGGCGATCGAGGCGGGCTCCCCGGAGGGCGGGGCGATCGCCGCGGCGGAGGAGCGCGCGTCGGAGCGCCTGCTCGAGCTGGCTCAGGCCCTCCTGGAGGCGCCGGGACCGGACACCGGGCTCGACGCGCGGACGCGCGGTGCCCTCGAAGCCACCCCCGAGACGCTGACGCTCCTCGTTGCGGAGCAGAACCGTCAGGTGGACCTGGCCGAGCGCTACGGGAACCGCGAGAACGCCGCGATCTTCGGACTGTCCCTGGTCGCGATCGCCGCCGTCCTCCTCGGCCTCGCCGGCATCCTCGGCGAGGGGCGACAGGGGCGGATGATCCTCACCGTCGCGACGGTCGTCCTCGGAGCGTCCGTGCTCTGGGGTGGATGGGCCCTGCTGCGGTGACGGCTATACTCGTGCTCGCCCCTTGGGGCTGCCCCCATCGTCTAGCGGCCTAGGATCCCGCCCTTTCAAGGCGGCGGCACGGGTTCGAATCCCGTTGGGGGCACGCGACGCGGTATCATGGTTCGGTTACCTGGGCCTGTGGAGCAGTCTGGAGTGCTCGCCACCCTGTCAAGGTGGAGGTCGGGGGTTCAAGTCCCCTCAGGCCCGCTCTCGTTCGGAGCAGCGGCGAGGTAGCTCAGTTGGCAGAGCACTCGGCTGAAAACCGGGGTGTCGGCGGTTCGAATCCGTCCCTCGCCACCGAATGGAAGAAGCCCGGCCGCTCGGCCGGGCTTCCGTGGTTCTGATCCCCGGGGGTGCTACGCGCCGGAGTCTTCGAGCAGGCTGCGGACCTCGTTCTCCCAGTAGCGGCGGTGGCCGCCGAGGGTGCGGATCGAGGACAGCTTGCCGGCCTTGGCCCACCGGGTCACGGTCTTCGGATCCACGCGGAACAGGGCCGCGACCTCCGCCGGCGTGAGGAGCTTCTCCCCAGGCTTCTGCGGCGTCATCGTGCTCATGTCGTGCCCTCCCTTCGCCTGATCCTTCATGTGCACATTGTCGGATGCCCGTTTCACCCGGTACATAGACAATGGGGGTGGAAATCCCGTAGCCCGGAATAACTAGTTCGGACGGGTCCGTCCCCGCTAGTTCAGGGACTCGCGCGTCTTCGCCTCGGCCCAGCGCATCGCCACGCGCTCGTACATCGCGCCGGCGCGGTCGGGGTCTCCCGCCTCGAGCGCGTCGAGCGAGGCGTGGAGGTCGCGGGCGGAGTGGTCCTCGTCGAGCTCGAGCGGTCCGAACAGGTCGGAGACCCTGTCGTAGTCGAGCTCGACGGCGGCTCGATCGGGGAAGACCGAGAGCCACGACGCCATGTCCTCGACGAGGTCGGCGACGACGTCGAGCTCGCTGCGGCGCAGCACCTCGAGGGCCCGCATCGTGCGCGTCCGAGCCTCGGGCAGGGTCGTCCAGTAGGAGAGGCGGTAGCGGTCGGGCCCCCGCGGGACGATCCGGCGCTCCTCGTCCGCCACGAGCACGAACCAGCGGACCGGGACGTGCCACGCGCTCTGCAGCAACGTCGGGATCGCGGCGGGATCGCGCCGACGGATCCGGGCGAGCTCGCGTGCGGCTCGCCGGGCCTCGACCTCGGGGACGAGCTCGTCGGCGACCTCGCGCGGGATCGTCTCGCGCAGCGACAGCAGGCTGGCGAGGGTCCGGATGCGGGTCCGCCAGGGGCAGACGTACCACTCCCCGTCGATCAAGCGGACGTCGGCCCGCCCTTCCTCCTCGCTCGTGATGATGCCGAGACGGCCGTGCGTCCAACCGTGGCGGTAGCGAGGACGGGCGGGGCGCTCGTGCTCCCCCGCGGCGATGTAGGCCTCCCAGTGGGAGCGCTCCCCCTCCGGCATGACCGCGAGGGGACGGAAGACCCGCAGGTAGGCCGTCGCGATCACCGTTGGCCCATGATAGCCGGACGGCGTCGGGAGCCGCTTGCTATAGTCGTCGCCCGGGCGAGTTGCCCGGTTCACCCCATGGGCGTATTCGAGCAGCTCGCGACGGAGTACGAGGAGGTCGTCTTCTTCCACGACGCTCCGTCGGGGCTCCGCGCGATCGTCGCGATCCACTCAACCCAGCTCGGCCCAGCCCTCGGCGGCGCTCGCTTCTACCCGTTCGCGACCGAGGAGGAGGCGCTGCGTGACGTCCTTCGCCTCGCGAAGGGGATGACCTACAAGGCGGCCGCGGCGGGGCTCGACCTCGGCGGCGGCAAGTCCGTGATCATCGGCGACCCACGGCGCGACAAATCCGAGGAGCTGCTGCGGGCGTTCGCGCGGATGGTCGACACGCTCGGCGGCCGCTACATCACCGCCGAGGACGTGGGGACGACCCGCGAGGACATGGACGTCGTTCGCCGCGAGACGCGATGGGTCACCGGAGTCTCGAAGCGCCTCGGCGGCTCCGGCGATCCCTCCCCGGTCACCGCCTACGGCGTCTACAACGCGCTCCGCGCCTGCGCCGAGGAAGCGTTCTCGGCGGCCTCCCTCGAGGGCCTGCACGTCGTCGTCCAAGGCGTCGGGAAGGTGGGCTACCACGTGGCGAAGCACTGCGTCGACGCCGGGGCGCGGGTGACGGTCGCCGACGTCGACCTCGACGCGGTCGCGCGCGCGGTGAAGGACCTCGGCGCGGAGACCGTCGACTCCGACAAGGCGCACGCCCTCGAGTGCGACATCTTCGCGCCGTGCGCCCTCGGCGGCGTGATCCGCGACGACACGATCCCCGAGCTGAAGTGCCGAGTGATCGCCGGCGCCGCGAACAACCAGCTCGACCGCCCCGAGCTCGGGGAGACGCTCGCCGACGCCGGGATCCTCTACGCGCCGGACTTCATCGTGAACGCCGGCGGGCTCATCAACGTCGCGGACGAGCTGATGGGCTACGACCGCGAGCGGGCGATGAAGCAGGTCGAGGACATCTTCCGAACGCTGCGCGAGGTCTTCCGCATCTCGAAGAAGGAGGACGTCACCCCGGCCCGGGCGGCGGAGCTCGTCGCCGAGGAGCGGATCCGCAGCGTCAGCCGCCTCCGCAAGCTCTACGTCCCGGGCGAGCGCGGCCACGGGACGCTCCGCCGCTAGGCCCGCTCCCGGCCCCTCGGCTATCCTGTTCGTCCGGACGAGGAGACGCGTTGACCGACGACACCGTACGCATCCTGAACCCCGACGGCGGGGTCGACCCCCAGGCCCGCCAGGCGCTCGACCTCAAGGATGAGGATCTCCTGGAGCTGTACCGCTCGATGGTCCTCACACGCAACGTCGACCTCGAGTGCACCGCCCTCCAGCGCCAGGGGGAGCTGGCCGTCTACCCGCCGGCGATCGGCCAGGAAGCGGCGCAGGTCGGGAGCGCCTTCGCCCTCGGGGACCAGGACATGGTGTACCCGTCGTACCGAGAGGTCGGCGTCGCGATCGTCCGCGGGCTGGACATCGTCGAGTACATGCACTTCCACCGCGGCACCTGGCACGGGGGCGTCGACGACCCGGTCGACCGGCAGTTCGGCATGATCTCGGTCCCGGTCGGGAGCCAGACCCTCCACGCGACCGGTCACGCGATGGGCACGAAGCTCGACGGCAAGGACGTCGTGACGATCACCTACTTCGGGGACGGAGCGACCTCGCAGGGCGACGTGCACGAGGCGATGAACTTCGCCGGCGTCTTCGGGGCGCCGGTCGTCTTCTTCTGCCAGAACAACCAGTGGGCGATCTCGGTGCCGCTGGAGCGCCAGACCGCGGGCGAGATCTACCGCAAGGCCGAGGGCTACGGCTTCCCGGGCGTCCGCGTCGACGGGAACGACGTGCTGGCGGTCTACCGCGTGACGCGCGAGGCCGTCGAGCGAGCACGCAACGAGCACCAGCCGACCCTGATCGAAGCCGTCACCTACCGGATGGGGCCCCACTCGACGGCGGACGATGCCACCCGATACCGCGAGAAGGCCGACGTCGACCGGTGGCAGGAGCTCGACCCGATCGCGCGCTACCGGACGTTCCTCGAGGCGGAGGGCATCGCCGATCAGTCGTTCTTCCTCGAGGCCGAGGCCGACGGGAAGGAGCTGGCGGCCACCGTCCGCGCCGGGATCCAGGGAGCCCCGCCGCGGCAGGTCGAGGACCTCTTCCGGTGGGTCTTCGCCGACCTCCCCCCGCACCTCGCGCGGCAGGAGGAGGAGATGCTCCGGCTGGCGAAGGAGGAGGAGGATGGCTGAGCTGACGATGGCCCAGGCGCTGAACCGGGCGCTGGGCGATGCGCTCGCCGAGGACGACCGGGTGCTGATCCTCGGCGAGGACGTCGGAAAGCTCGGCGGCGTCTTCCGGATCACCGATGGGCTCCAGGACCGGTTCGGCACATCGCGGGTCTTCGACACGCCGCTCGCCGAGTCGGCGATCGCGGGGGTCTCCGTGGGTCTCTCGCAGGCCGGCTGGAAGCCCGTGTGCGAGATGCAGTTCGAGGCGTTCTCCTACCCGGCGCTCGACGAGGTGATCTCGCACATCGCGAAGTACCGCTACCGCTCGAAGGGAACGACGCAGGTGCCGATGGTGATGCGCATCCCCTACGGCGGCGGGATCGGCGCGGCCGAGCACCACTCCGAGAGCCCGGAGACGTACTACGCGCATACCGCGGGCCTGAAGGTGGTCGTGCCGTCGACGCCGCTCGACGCCTACACCCTCCTCCGGCGGGCGATCGACGACCCCGACCCGGTCATCTTCTTCGAGCCGAAGAGCCGCTACTGGTCGAAGGAACCGGGCGAGCCGCAGATGGAGGGGCCCGGGATCGGCGAGGCGCGCGTCGCTCGCGAGGGTTCGCACGCGACCCTGATCGCGTGGGGCGCGATGGTCACGCGCTGTCTCGAAGCGGCTGCGGCCGCCGGAGAGGACGGGGTCGAGGTCGAGGTGCTCGACCTCCGCTCGCTCGTCCCCCTCGACCTCCACGCGCTCGCGACATCGGTCCAGAAGACGGGCCGGGCGGTCGTCGTGCACGAGGCGCCGATGACCGCCGGGTTCGGCGCCGAGGTGGTCTCGCGCATCGTCGAGGATTCCTTCGACCACCTGGAGGCGCCGCCGCTGCGCGTGACCGGGTACGACACGCCCTACCCGCCGGCGACGTTGGAGGAGCACTACCTCCCGAGCGTCGACCGGATCCTCCTGGCCCTCGAGAAGGTCCTGACGCACTGATGGCCGAGCGCACCTTCAACCTGCCCGACCTCGGTGAGGGGCTCGAGGAAGCCGAGATCGTCGAGTGGAAGGTCTCCGCGGGCGACACGGTCGAGCTGAACCAGCCGCTCGTCGACGTGAACACCGCGAAGGCGCTCGTCGAGATCCCCTCCCCCTGGGCGGGAACGATCGTGAAGACGTACGGCTCGGACGGCGAGGTCCTCAAGGTCGGAGAACCGCTCGTGACGATCGACGTCGGCGGTGAGGCCGAGGCCGGGGCAGCACCTCCGACCGACGAGCCGAAGAAGCGTGAGGCGGTCCTCGTCGGCTACGGCGTGGACCAGGAGACGAAGAGCGCACGACGCCGGCGCCTCCGCCCCCCGGGGCCGCGGCAGGCGCCCGCGGCAGCCTCGGCCGTGAGCGCCGACACGGGGGCCGCATACACCGACGTCGAGCCCCAGCCGTCGCCTCCCGCTGGGCGGGCGCTCGCAGCGCCACCCGTCCGGAAGCTCGCGAAGGAGCTGGGCGTGGACCTGTCGACGATCGCCGGGAGCGGCCCCAACGGGCGCGTCAGGCGGGAGGATGTCGAGGCCGCCGCCGGCCGAGGCACGGCGCCGCCCACGCCCCTCCGGGGGATCCCCATCACGATCAGCACGGGCTCGGAGACGCGCGTGCCGCTGCGCGGGGTCCGGCGCCTCATCGCCGAGAAGATGGCGCGATCGTGGGCGGAGGTCCCCCACGTCACGACCTTCCACGTCGCGGACGCGACCAACGTCGAGGCCCTCCGCCGCGAGCTCACCGAGGAGGCCGGGGCGAAGGTGACCGCCCTCGCGGTCGTCGTCCGAGCGTTCGCCGAGATCTGCACCAAGCACCCCGAGCTGAACGCCCGCCATGACCCCGAGGCGAACGAGCTCGTGCTCCACGGATCGAAGCACGTGGGGATCGCCACCGACACCGACGAGGGCCTCGTCGTCCCCGTCGTTCGGGATGTCCAGGCGAAGGGGATCGTGACCGTGGCGCGGGAGATCGCCGGGCTCGTCGAGGCGGCGCGGACGCGTCGCGCCACCCCCGACCAGCTGACGGGCGGGACGGTCACCGTCACGAACGTCGGAACGTTCGGCTCCGACTTCGGGACGCCGATCATCAACGTCCCCGAGGTGGCGATCCTCGCGCTGGGAACGATCAAGCACCGCCCACTCGTGGTGGACGGATCCGTCGTCGCTCGGCCGACGGTGACCTTGTCGCTCTCCTTCGACCACCGGTTCATCGACGGCGCCCATGCCGACCGGGCGATGACCGACCTCCGCAAGCTTCTCGAGAGCCCCTTCAAGCTCGGCGCGCTCCCCCGCGGTTGAAGATCGTCTCGCTCCTGCCATCGGCGACCGAGATCGTCTTCGCGCTCGGCCTGGGCGACAACCTCGAGGGCGTGACCTACGAGTGCGACCATCCCGACGAGGCTCGGACGAAGCCGGTCGTGGTCGAGGGGGCGCTCCCGCAGGATCGGCCGCTGAGCGCACGCGAGATCGAGGACGCGGTCCGCGAGCACATGGACGCGCGCGAACCGATCTACACCCTGCACAAGGACCTGATCCAGAAGATCCAGCCCGACCTGATCCTCGCCCAGGACCTCTGCCGCGTGTGCGCGGTGCCTTCCGGGCAGGTCGAGGACGCGCTCGCCGAGCTGGGGACGGAGGCCGAGGTGCTGTCGCTGGACCCGCACGACCTCGAGGGCATCCTCGCATCGATCGTGCGGGTCGGCCGCGCGACCGGGACGGAGGAACGCGCCGCCGAGGTCGTCGAGGGGCTGCGGCAGCGGCTCGAGGCGCTGCGCGCGACGGCGGTTCGCCTCCCCACGATCCGCACGCTCGCGCTCGAGTGGTCGGACCCGCCCTACGTGGGCGGTCATTGGGTCCCCGAGATGGTCCAGCTCGTCGGCGGGGAGAACCTGCTGAACGCCCCGAAGGAGCGGTCGCGGGTCGTGACCTGGCGCCAGGTCGCCGACGCACAGCCCGAGGTGATCGTATTCATGCCCTGCGGCTATTACCTCGAGGAGGCGGAGGCCGAGGGGGCACGGCTCTTCGAGAACCCCGAGCTCCGGGCCACGACCGCGGTCGCGAGCGGAGCCGTCTTCGCGGTCGATGCCACGTCGTACTTCTCCCGCCCGGGTCCGCGCATCGTCGACGGCGCCGAGATCCTGAGCTGGGCGATCCATCCGGAGGCGTTCCCGGAGCCGGATCTCGACCGGATAGTCCGGATCACCCCCTAACCGTCCCCCATCTGGGGTAAAGGGCCTCGCCGATCGGCCGATTCATTTAGGGAGAAGGACCCTCCAGTGCCCGCCGGGGGGACCCAGGATCGAGATGGAAGGCGGGCTTTGAAGACCCAGGCGGGACGATCCATCGGCGTGGCGCTCGCGACGATCGTGGCGGCCTCGCTCCTCGGCACGCTCGCCCCGGCAGCCCAGGCGGCGTCACGCCCGACGTGCCTCGGGAAGCCTGCGACGATCGTGGCGAAGCGGAACCAGACCGTGGTGAAGGGGACGCCCAAGGCCGATGTGATCGTCGGGTCTTCGATCGGGCAGACGATCTACGGCTACGGCGGCAACGACCGGATCTGTGCCGGGGGCGGGAACGACAAGGTCTACGGGGGTGCCGGCGCCGACCGACTTCACGGCGGGAGCGGGAACGACCGCCTCTACGG
>DATLGG010000009.1:0-3804 GCA_035540615.1 Actinomycetota bacterium
GCCCCCGGTTCCCGCCGGGGGCCCCTCTTTTTCCCCCTTCAGCCCTCGGCGGCGTCGACCGCGTCGATCCGGTCCCGCAGGTAGAGCTCGGTCACCGCCACCTTGGCGATCGCCGCGACGGGCAGGGCCAGGAGCGCGCCCACGACCCCCGCGAGGGTCCCGCCGATCAGGACCGCGACGATGACGGCCGCCGGCGACATGTCGATCGCCTTACGCATCACCCGCGGGGCGATGACGTAGTTCTCGATCTGCTGGTAGACGAGGAAGAACGCGAGCGTCGCCACGAGCTCGACGGGACCCACGAAGGCCGCGACGAGGCCGGCCGCGAGCATCCCGAGGATCGCGCCGATCGTCGGGACCAGGTCCGTCAGCGCCACCCAGAAGGCGAGCGCGGCCGCGTACGGGATGCCGATCACCAGCAGAGCGATGAACGAGACGACGCCGGCCACGATGCTGACGGCGATGTTGCCGAGCACGTAGCCACCCACCCGCTGCGTCGACGTCTCCAGGATCGACTCGAAGTCCTCCCGGTCGTCGCGGTCCAGCATCCGCGCGATGCCGCGTCGGAGCGACGGCATCGCGACCATGAAGTAGATCGTGAGGATCGCGACCGTGATCGAGTTGAACACCAGGGCGGTCACGCTGCGGACGAGGGCGAGCGCCGTCGCCGGGAGCTGCGTTCCGAGGGATCGCAGCCGGTTCGAGAGGTCGAACTGCTCCTCGAGGCGCCGAACGAGGTCGCTCTCGTGCTGGGCGCGACGGAAGAACCCCGGCGCCTCCCGCACGAGGTCGGCGATCTCCCGGACGATGATCGGCAGGACGACGGCGACGAACCCCGCCACGACGAGGGTCCCGGCCAGGAAGATCGAGGCCACGGCCCAGCCCCGGCGGAACCCGCGACCCTGCAGGAAGCGCACGGCCGGCTCGAAGCCGATCGCCAGGACGGCCGCGATCACGACCAGGACCAATACGTTCGCGACCGCGATCACGCCGCGGGCGAGCGCGAGCACTACGAGGACGCCCGCCGTCGCCTTCATCCAGTACGAGACCGGCGGCCAGCGACGCTCGTCCCGCGGGGCCGCCGTCACGACCGCCCCGGCGACCCGGCCGGAAGGGAGAACTTCCGGCGCAGCAGCGAGTAGAACGACTCCGCCCCCGCCCGGCGGACGAGGCGCGCGGATCGCTCCGCCCGGCGGATCGTGACGCGCGCCCCGACCGGGAGCTCCCGTTCGGGACGGCCATCCGCCGACAGGAGGCCGGGCTCGCTCCCTCGGACCTCCAGCCGCACCTGCTCGTCAGGGCCGAGGACGAGGGCGCGGTCGAAGACCATGTGCGGAGCCACCGGCGTGATGATGAGGCAGGCGAGGCTCGGCGAGACGATCGGCCCGCGGGCCGCGAACGAGTACGCGGTCGACCCGGTCGCCGTCGCCACGATCACGCCGTCGGCGGAGAACGTCGTGATCTCCGAGTCGCCGACCGCCGTCGCGAGCGTGACCATCCTCCGCGGGGAGCGCTTCTCCACGACCACCTCGTTCAGGGCCCACTCGGGCTCGGCCGCGTCCGCTCCCTCGACCTCAGCCACCAGCGCGGTCCGCTCGTCGAAGACGTGACGGTCGGCGAGGAACGCCTCGAGGACCTCGGGGGCGTCGTCCGGCTCGCATTCGGTCAGGAACCCGAGGCGGCCGACGTTCACGCCGAGGATCGGGGCCTCCGCGAGGTCGGCGAGGCGCGCGGCGCGCAGGAGCGTCCCGTCACCGCCGACCGACACGACGAGGGCAAGGTCGGCGACGAAGGATCCCGGCGCCAGGGACTCGTCCGCGCCCACGTCCGCCTCCGCGAGCGAGCGGGTGACGAGGCCGCGCTCGCGGCACCAGGCGACGAGCTTCCCCGCCGCCTCGACCGCCCGCTCTCGCGCGGGATGCACGACGAAGCCCACCCTCACGGCTCGGGCACCTCCCGGATCGCAGCGTCGACGTCCACGTCGTTCCCGACCACCCCTCGCCTCGCGTGCAGGAGGAACTCGGCGTTGCCGGCCGGGCCCCGCAGCGGCGATGCCATGAGGCCCTGGGGACCGAACCCGGCCGCCCGCGCGTCCTCCAAGACGTCGGCGAGCACGCGGCGCCACACGCTGGGATCCGCCACGACCCCCCCGCGACCCACGGCCCCGGGCCCGGCCTCGAACTGTGGCTTCACGAGCAGCACCGCCTCGGCGTCGCTCGCGGCGAGCGCGGCGAGCGCGGGAAGCACCTTCCCCAGCCGGATGAACGAGAGATCCGCCACCAGCAGGTCGGCCCGGTAGGGCAGATCCGTCGAGCCGACATCGCGGATGTTCGTGCGCTCGATCGGCGTCACGCGCGGATCGCTGCGCAGGGACCACGCCAGCTGCCCGTACCCGACGTCGATCGCCACGACGTGCGCGGCGCCGCGCTGCAGCAGCACGTCGGTGAACCCGCCCGTCGATGCCCCGGCGTCGAGGCAGCGTCGGCCGCGCGGGTCGACGCCGAACCGGTCGAGCGCCGCGGCGAGCTTCTCACCCCCGCGCGAGACGTAGCGGCGGGCGGGGCCTTCCAGCCTCACCGGCTCGTCGGGCGCCACCAGGCCCGCGGCCTTGAGCGCCGGCCGCCCGGCGACCGTCACCCGTCCGGCGTCGATCGCCTCGCGTGCCTCGGATCGGCTCCGCGTGAGGCCGCGGCGGACGAGCTCCTGGTCGAGCCGGCGCCTCAACTCGGTCTCGTGGTCTTCCTCGTGGTGGACTTCGCGGCCGTCGGCTTCGCCGTGGTCGTCTTCTTCGCCGTGCTCTTCTTGGCCGTCGACTTCTTCGGGGACGATCCGGTGGCGCCCGTGGAGCGCGCCGCCGACCCCCGGCCCTCGAGCTTGTCGATGCGGCGCCGGAGCGTCTCGACGTCGCTCTTCGTGGCCACCCCGAGCGCGACGATCTGCTTCCGGACCTCGCTCCGAACCTGCTTCGCGAGGCGCTCCCCGTTCTTCTTCGACCAGTCGATCAGATCGCGAGCGACCTTGGTCACCTGGTCCTTGCCCGTCTGTCCCTGCTCGACCATCTTCCGCGCCAACTCCTCCGCGCGCCGCGAGGAGAGCACGCCCATCCCCGCCTCCACGTACCTGCGCATCGCGTCCAGCATCCCGCCTCCCTGGTCCGACGTCGGCAGAAGGATAACAACGGGCGGTCGCGCTATGATCGCGCTCGATCGGCACCCTTCCGATGAGACGAGGACATCGCTTCCTGGCGTCGACGCTCGGCAACCTCGCCGCCGCCGGCGCGGGACGGGGCCTCCGAAGCGCGCGACGGTCGGGCGTCGAGGACGAGGAGCCGCTCGGCACGATCCGCGGCAACGTCGAGTGGGTCTCGGGGACCGGCGGTTCTCGGATCTATACCGAGTCCTTCCCAGGCTCCGACCCCCGGGGCGGCACGGTCGTCCTCACCCACGGATGGTGCCTGACCGAAGCCGCCTGGCACCACCAGAAGCGCGACCTCGGCCGAGGGCGTCACACGGTCGTGACGTGGGACCTCCCCGGGCACGGCCGCTCGACCGGGGGTGCCGACGGCGCCTCCCTCGAGCTGGCGACCGACGCCCTGGCGGCGGTCCTGCGACGGCACGAGGGCCGGCCGATCCTCCTCGTCGGGCACAGCCTCGGCGGCGTCGTCACCCTCGCGGGGCTCGCCCGCGGTCTCTCAGCCGACGTCCGCGGAGCGATCCTCGTCTCGACGCCGCTGATGCACCTCGCGGCGTCCGCAGCGGGTTCGTGGCTGGGGGCGGGCCTCGAGACGAGGCTCCTCGCTCGGGC
>DATLGG010000010.1:0-2274 GCA_035540615.1 Actinomycetota bacterium
GCAGTGACGCTGCCCGAGCCCGAGGAGGTGGACGCCGACCGCTTCATGCCGTCCTCGCGGTCGATCGCGTTCCGGCGGGAGGTCTTCGAGAAGGCCGAGCGCTACCCGGAGTGGCTGGACATCGGCGAGGACATGTACCTGAACCACCGCCTGCGTGAGCTTCCGATCCGGATGGATTTCGCCCCCGAGGCGATCGCGTACTGGCGGCCCCGGCCGAACGTGAGCGAGACCTGGCGGCAGTACTTCCGCTACGCCGAGGGCGACGCGGTGGCCGGCATGTACCCCGAGCGGCACGCGGTGCGGTTCGCCACCTACGGGCTCCTCGCGTGGGCGCTCGCACGGCGGAACCGAGCCCTCCTCGCGCTCCTCGGAGCCGGCGCCACGACGCTCGTCGGGCGACGGGCCCGCCGGCTCTTCGGGCTGCTTCACGATCCCTCCGATCGCGCACGGGCGATGCTCTCGCTCCCCGGCCACATCGCGCTGGCCGACCTCGCGAAGATGGCGGGCTATCTCAGCGGCCTTTCCCGCCGATCTGCGCGCGAGCGCCGATGACCACCTCGCTCGACGACTTCGGCAAGCTCTTCCCCGCGCTCGAGCGCTACACGTGGCTCAACACCGCGACCGTCCCGCCGGGCTGCGAGCCGGTCCTGCGCGCCGCGCGTGAGGCGCTCGAGGGGTGGGAACGCGGGGAGTTCTCTTGGCAGGCCTGGGAGGGCGAGGCCTATGCGACCCGTGAGCTGTTCGCACGCTTGATCGGCGTCGAGGCACGCACGGTCGCGCTGATGTCGTCGGTCGCCGAGGCGGCCTCGACGGTCGCCGCCGCGCTGCCGCCCGGGAAGGTCGTCGTCGGCGAGCGCGAGTTCCACTCGAACATCTTCCCGTGGACGGCGCTCCGCGAGCGGGGTTTCGAGGTCGAGGAGGTCCAGGCAGAGGACGACGTCGTCTCGACGGACGCGCTGATCGCGGCGGTCGACGAGCGGACGGTCCTGGTCGCCGTCAGCGAGGTGCAGTCCTCGAACGGCTACCGCGTGGACGTGCGAAGGCTCGCGGAGGCGTGCCGCGCGGCCGGGGCGCGGCTCTTCGTGAACCTCACCCAATCCCTCGGGGCGTTGCGCTTCGACGCGGCCGAGGTCGGCGCCGACTACGTCGCCGCACACGGCTACAAGTGGCTCCTCGGGATGCGCGGCGCCGCCTGGATGCATGTGCGGGAGGACCGTCTCGAGGCCCTTCGCCCGATCGCTCCGAACTGGCACAGCATCCGCGACCCCTACGCCGATTACTACGGCAGTGAGTTCGACCCCGCACCGGGCGCTGGGTGGCTCGACACGTCGATCGACTGGATGCCGTGGATCGGATCACGCGCCGCGCTCGAGCTCGTCGCCTCCCTCGACCGCGAGCAGGTGGAGCGGCACGCCCTGGCGCTGTCTGCGGCGTTCCGCGCGGAGGTGACGGCGAGGGGCTTCGAGGTCGTGCGCGAGGAGGTCCCGACCCAGATCGTGAGCCTGCGGGTGCCGGATCCTGAAGCGCTCGTCGAACGCCTGCGCGAACGGAGGGTCGTGGGGGCGGTCCGCGGCGGATCGCTCCGCCTCGGGTTCCACGGGTTCAACCGCGGCGAGGACGTGGAGACCGCCCTCGACGCCTTGGAGGCGTCGGCGCGTTAGTCGCGCTTGACGGGGCGGAGCGCCACCAGCAGCGCCTCGCCGGCGGCCGCCCAGCGGCCGGCCTTCTCGTCGTTGCCCGCCGACAGCGCGTTGGCGTAACGCCGCTCGCAGATCAAGAGCATCTCCGAGAGCGTCTTCACCTCCGAGCAGATGTCGGTGACCTGGATCCGCCCGGACTGGACGCAACGGGGCCCGGGCGCCTGCCTCCGCTGGCTCGCTCGCTCGACTCTCGTCTGCTCCTGCATCTTCTTCAATGGCGCCGGGTGCGCCATCCTCTCTGACCAGGGATTTCGCCACCGCCCCCGCGATGTCCTGCCCGGCAAGCGGAATCTCTTCCCGCGGCGGACCCGGATGCCGGGAACCGCCCGATTTTTCCCGGGCTCAGCCGAGGCCGAGGAGGCGCTGGGCGTTGCGCAGGCGGATGTTTTCGGCGGCGTCGCCGTCGATGTCGAGCTGGTCGAACTCCCCGAACCAGCGTTCGAGGGGAATGAAGGGGTAGTCGCTGCCGAACAGCGTCCGCTCGTTCAGGCGCTTCTTCGCCTCCCGGACGACCTCGCGCGGGAGGTAGCGGGGCGCCCAGCCGGAGAGCTCGATCCACACGTTGGCCTTGTGG
>DATLGG010000011.1:0-5266 GCA_035540615.1 Actinomycetota bacterium
ATGAAGAGGATCCCGTCGGCGTACTCGAGCGCGACGACGGGCTTGCCACGCGAGATGCCCTTGCGGGCGTACTCCGAGCGGTCCTTCATGATCTGCTCGGGCGCGACGTAGAACGGCATCGTGCTCATCGGCTCTCCTCCCGGGTGCGGAGGATCCGCTCGGCGGCTCCGCGGACCTCCTCGTCCGGAACCTCCTCGACCCCCTCGGCGGTGATCACGTGGACCGTCGGGAAGATCCCGCGGATGAGGTCCGGTCCGGCCGTCGCCGTATCGGACTCGCCGGCGTCCACCAGCGCCTCGACGGCAACCTCGAGCGCCCCGGCCCGGTCGAGGCCGCGACGCCACCGCTTCTTCATGCTGGCCTTCGCGTGCATGCCACCGGACCCGGTCGCCGCGTAGTCGGACTCCTCGTAGCGGCCGCCGATCACGTCGTAGCGGAAGATGCGGCCCTCGGTGCGGCGAACGTCGAAACCCCCGTAGATCGGGACGACGACGAGACCCTGCATGACCATCGGGAACATCCCGCGCAGCATCTGCGCGAGGCGGTTCGCCTTGCCCTCGAGGGAGAGCTCTTCGCCCTCGACCTTCTCGTAGTGCTCGAGCTCGGTCTGGAAGAGCCGCACCATCTCGATCGCCTGGCCGGCGACCCCGGCGATCCCGACGGCCGAGTGGTCGTCGGCGGGGAAGACCTTCTGCATCTCGTTGTCGGCGATCGTGTAGCCCTCGACCGCACGCCGGTCCCCCGCCATCACGACGCCGTCGCGGAAGCGGAGGGCGACGACCGTGGTTCCGTGCGGGGCCCCTGGCGGGGGCGCGTCACCCGGCATGCGGACCGGATCCGGCTGACGGTCGAAGTCGCGGATCAGATCGAAGAAGCTCGGGTTCGCGCCGATCGGCATTCCGTCGCCGATCATTCGCCGCCCTTCTGGACGTAGCTCTTGATGAACTCCTCGGCGTTCTCCTCGAGGACCTCGTCGATCTCGTCGAGGATGTCGTCCATCTCCTCCTTGAGCTTCTCGCCCTTCGTGGTCGCCGTGGACTGGCCGGCCTCATCGCCGGCGCCCTCTCCGCCGTCCTTCTTCTGGATCCGCTTCTGCTCCTGCTCTGGCAACGTTGCTCCTTACGCTCGTGGACCTGGCCTATTGTAGGCCCGCCTCCGGGCGGGGTGCCGGGTCAGGATCGGATCGCCTCGACGAGCTCCGTCGCGCCCTCGACCGTCTCGAGGAGCTCGCCCACCATCTCCCGTGTCCCACGCAGGGGCTCCCGCATCGGGACCCGCTGGAGGGCGTCCTGACCCGTGTCGAAGATGATCGAGTCCCACGAGGCCGCCGTGATGTTCTCGCCGAAGCGCCGGATGCACGTGCCCCGGAAGTAGGCGCGCGTCCCCTCCGGCGGATGGCTCACGGCTTCCTGCACCTCCGACTCCGCGACCATCCGCTCGATCTTCCCCGAGTCGACGAGCTTGTAGTAGAGGCCGCGGTCCCGACGGACGTCGTGGTACTGGAGCGCGACGAGCGCGAGCTTCGGGTCGTCCCATGCGAGCCCGTCACGCTCCCGGTACGCCTCCAGCAGTCGGCGCTTCGCCACCCAGTCGAGCTGACCGGCGAGCGTCGAGGGATCGTCCTCGAGCGCCGTCAGCACGGATTCCCACCGCGCGAGCACCTCGCTGTTCCGGGGTGTGTCGTCGTTCTCCTTCACGTACGCCTTCGCGTGATCGAGGTACTCCCACTGCAGCTCGAGGGCGGTGACGGTCCGGCCGTCGGCGAGCCGCACGGTCGCACGCAGGCTCGGATCCCGGGAGATGCGGTGGAGCGCGTTCACGGGGTTCTCGAGCGAGAGATCGGGAAGGAGGTCGTCCTCGATCATCTTGAGGATGATCGCGGTGGAGCCGACCTTCAGGAAGGTCGCGACCTCGGCCATGTTCGCATCGCCGATGATCACGTGGAGCCGGCGGTACTTCTCCGGATCGGCGTGCGGCTCGTCTCGCGTGTTGATGATCGGGCGCTTCAGCGTGGTCTCGAGCCCGACCTCAGCCTCGAAGAAGTCCGCCCGCTGGCTCAGCTGGTAGATCGGTGCGTCGCCGTTGACGCGGCTGCCCTCGATGCCGAGCTTCCCGGCGCCGGTGAACACCTGCCGCGTCACGAAGAACGGCATCAGGTCCCGGACGATCCGCGCGAACGGCGTCGCACGGTCCACGAGGTAGTTCTCGTGCGTCCCGTAGGAGTTGCCCTTGCCGTCGGTGTTGTTCTTGTAGATCGCGATCCGCTCGCCCGGCGGGAGCGTCTCCTGCGCGAGCTCGATCGACCGCTCGAGGATGCGCTCCCCCGCCTTGTCGTGGACGACGAGGTCCCGGGGGTCGGCGCACTCCGGCGTGGAGTACTCGGGGTGGGCGTGGTCGACGTAGTAGCGCGCGCCGTTCGGCAGGATCACGTTCGCCAGGCCGAGGTCCTCGTCCCCGGGCTCGCGGTCCTGGACCGGCTCGAACCCGCGCGCGTCCCGCAGCGGGCTCTCCTGCTCGTAGTCCCAGCGGATCCGCCGGAGCGCGCCCGCGTAGCTGTTGATCACGATCGACGAGGCGAGCACCGGGTTGAACTCGGAGCTCCCGGGAGCCGAGATGCCGTACTCGGTCTCGATGCCCATGACCTTGGGGATCGCCATGGACCTAGGATACCCGCCCGTCCGGACGCGACCGCGCTACAGGTACTGGCCGGCGCGGACCTGCTCGACCTGGCGCCCCGCGCCGTCCTCGCGATCGCCCAGGAGCGTGCGGACGTACACGATCCGCTCGCCCTTCTTGCCGGAGATCCGAGCCCAGTCGTCGGGGTTCGTCGTGTTCGGCAGGTCCTCGTTCTCCTTGAACTCCAGGCGGACGGCCTGAAGCATGTCCTCCATCGTCACGCCCTTCTCGCCGCTCTGGAGGAACCGCTTGATGGCCATCTTCTTCGCCCGGGCGACGATGTTCTCGATCATCGCCCCGGAGTTGAAGTCCTTGAAGTACAGGACCTCCTTGTCACCGTTCTGGTAGGTGACCTCGAGGAAGCGGTTGTGATCCCCGTCGGAGTACATCTGCTCGATCGTGCGGTCGATGATCCGCTTCACGGCGGCCGCCGCGTCCCCGTTCGCCGCCTTGACGTCGTCGGGGTGGATCGGGATCTGCGGGGTCAGGTACTTCGACATGATGTCCCGCGCCGAGTCCGCGTCGGGACGCTCGATCTTGATCTTCACGTCCAGGCGCCCCGGACGGAGCAGCGCCGGGTCGATCAGGTCCTCACGGTTCGAGGCGCCGATCACGATGACGTTCTTCAGCGTCTCCACGCCGTCGATCTCCGAGAGCAGCTGCGGGACGATCGTGTTCTCGACGTCGGATGAGATGCCCGAGCCACGGATCCGGAAGATCGAGTCCATCTCGTCGAAGAACACGATGACGGGGAACCCCTCCTGCGCCTTCTCCTTCGCGCGCTGGAAGATCACGCGGATCTGCCGTTCAGTCTCACCGACGTACTTGTTGAGCAGCTCGGGCCCCTTCACGTTGAGGAAGTACGAGTGGACGCCCGAGCGGCCGGTCTTCTGCGCGACCTGCTGAGCGAGCGAGTTGGCGACGGCCTTCGCGATCAGGGTCTTCCCGCAGCCGGGCGGCCCGTAGAGCAGCACGCCCTTCGGGGGGCGCAGCTGGTGCTCGTGGAAGAGCTCCGAGTAGAGGAACGGCATCTCGACGGCGTCGCGCACGTCCTCGATCTGTCCCGCGAGGCCGCCGATGTCCTGGTAGCTGACGTCGGGGATCTCCTCGAGGACGAGCTCCTCGATCTCCTCCTTCGGGAGGCGCTCGAGCACGTGGCCCGAGCGCGAGTCGTACAGGAGCGCGTCGCCGACCCGGAAGGGGGTCCCGCGGAGGGCACGGGAGATCAGCGCCACCATCTCGTCGTCACCGCGGCCGAGGACGATCACGCGGTCGTCGCCGAGGATCTCCTTGACCGTCACGACCTCGCCGATCCGGTCCTGGGGAAGGACCTCGATCACGTTCAGGCCCTCGTTGAGGATGACCTCCGCCCCGCGCACCAGGTCGTCGCGGTTCACGTCCGGCGCGACGTTGACCCGCATCTTGCGTCCGGAGGTGAACACGTCGACGGTGTCGTCGTCGTTCGTGCCGAGGAAGACGCCGAACGACGCGGGCGGCTGCGTGAGCTTCTCGACCTCCTCGCGGAGCGCCTCGATCCGCTCGCGCTCGGTCTTCAGGGCGGCTGCGAGCTTCTCGTTCTGCGCGAGGGCGCGCGCGACCTCGCTCTTCGCCTCGAGCAGTCGCTCCTCGAGCACCTTCACCTGACGCGGCGAGCTGTGCAAGCGACGCCGGACGAGCGCGAGCTCCTCCTCGAGGAACTTCACCTGGCTCTGGAGCTCGTGGAGCTCCTTGTCCCGCTCCTCGTCCCTGCGCTGCGGATCTTCCTGCATCCCGACCTCCCACTCTCGCGCGTCCGAGTATACCCGCGCCCCCTACGCGGACGTGCGGCGGGCGGTCGTCAGGAACCCGGTGTGCCCCACCATGCGGTGGTCGGGCCGAACGCTGCGCGCGGAGACGTGCCACGACCGGTGGAGGACCTCGAAGGTTTCGACCTCGCCGAAGCCCGCCTTCTCGAGGTTGAGGACGAGCGACTGCACCTGCGCGGTCGTCGGCAGGTAGGCGCAGAAGACGCCGCCCGGCTCGAGCACCCGGGTCGCGGCGGGGAGCGCCGCCCATGGATCCGGCAGGTCGAGGAGCATCCGGTCGAACCGTTCGCCGTCGAGCTCGCGCACGTCCGCCGTCCGCAGCTCGAGCTGCGGCGGGATGGAGCCGAAGAACGAGCCGATGTTGCGGCGGGCCACATCGGCGAAGCCCGGCCGCAGCTCGCAGGAGACGACGCGGCCCTCGGCGCCGACCGCCCGGCAGAGCGCCATCGTCAGGGCGCCGGATCCCGTCCCCGCCTCGAGGACGCTGGCGCCGGGATAGACGTCGCCGTAGATCAGCATCGGTCCGAGATCCTTCGGGTAGATCACCTGCGCGCCGCGTCCCATCTTCAGCACGAAGTCGGCGAGGCGCGGCCGGAACGCGGTCAGCGCCGCGCCGGAGGGCGCCCGGACGCGGGTGCCTTCGGGCTGCCCGATCACCTCGTCGTGCGCGATCGTGCCCCCGTGCCAGTGGAACACGCCGCCGTCCGCGAGGTTGAGGAGGTACCGACGGCCACGCGAGTCGACCAGGACGATCCGATCACCGGCCGCGAGCGGCCGGTGATCGG
>DATLGG010000012.1:0-2558 GCA_035540615.1 Actinomycetota bacterium
TGATCGTCCACGCGTATCGGGACGGCCGCGCCCCGGGGCGCGGCCGTCCCGATACGCGTGGACGATCACCTCGCGCGCGGCGCGCAGCGCACGCTCGGAGACGCTGTCCATGTCCCCGATCACGATGTCCGGCCGGTACCCCTCCTCGAGGAGCGCGTCCGCGCCGCCGTCCACACCGACGAGGACGGGCTTCACGTCGCGGATGTACGCGCGGAGGGCGGCGAGATCCTCACGGTAGCGGGGGCCCCGGACGACGACGAGCACGTGCCGCCCGTTCAGGTCGTGGCCGATCTCGGGAACGCCGACACCGCCGAAGAGCAGGTCCCGCTCCCGCTCCATGTACTCGAGGGTGTTGCGCGCGAACGCATCCATCGCGCCGGATAGCCGCGCTTCCGCCTCGACCATCGCCTGCCGGACGGACGCGGCATCCTGCCGCACCCCTACCCCGACCAGCTCGTCCCCGGCGTAGACCCGGTCCCCTTCGATCCGCAGGATCGTCCCCTCACGGACCTTGCGCAGCAGGAGCGGCCCGACCGCGTCGACGAGGGGGATCCCCGCCTCCAGCAGGATCTCCGGGCCGAGGTTCGGATAGCGACCCGTGATCGAGGGGCTCGCGTTCACCACGGCGGAGGCACCACGTGCCACCAACCCCTCGGCCGCGACCCGGTCGAGGTCCTCGTGATCGATGACGGCGACCTCACCCGGCCGGATCCGGGTCAGCAGGCGCTTCGTGCGCGCGTCGACCCGGCACGCAGCGCCCGCGAGCGCGCGCTCCCTCGGCCCCGCGAGTCGCAACCCCATCGGTGCACCTCCCGGCGGCGCCGTCGGCCGCCGGGGAAGACGATATACCTCAGCCGGCTTTCTCTCGCCCCGCTTCGGCGAGCAGCTGGCCGGCGTGCGCGGCGGCCTCGCTCGTGGGCATCCCTGAGAGCATCCGCGACAGCTCCTCCACCCGCTCGGCCTCGCCCAGCTCCTCCACGACCGTCCGGCCGGCGTCCTTCGTCACCCGGAAGTGCCGGTCGGCGAAGCAGGCGATCTGGGGAAGGTGCGTGACGACGAGCACCTGGCGCGAGCGCGCGAGCCGCGCCAGACGGCGGCCGACGGCGACGCCCGCTTTGCCGCCGATCCCGGCATCCACCTCGTCGAAGACGAGCGTCGGGACCTCGTCGAGGTCGGCGAGGACGGTCCGACAGGCGAGCATCGTCCGGGAGAGCTCGCCGCCCGACGCCGCCGAGGCGAGGGGGCGTGGCTCCTGCCCCGGGCCGCCGCCGAGCAGGAGCTCCACCGACTCGCTCCCGTCGGGCCCCGGCGCCTCCAGCGGCCGCACGGCGACGACGAGGCGGGCACCCGCCATCCCGAGCTCGTGCACCTCGGCCTCGAGCGCCGCCGCGAGCCGCCCCGCCGCCTCCCGACGCGTCCCGGCCAGCCCCGCAGCGGACGCCTCGACCTCTTCGGAGCGGCGTCGGACCTCCACGACGAGCGCGTCGCGCTCCTCCCCCGCTCCCTCGAGCGCGGCGAGGCGGGATCGTGCCTCGCCGAGGAAGGCGAAGATCGCCGCCTCGCCCTCCCCGTACTTCCGCTCGAGCTGTCTGATCGCCGCGAGGCGCTCACGGACCGCCTCGAGACGCGCCGGATCGAGCTCCGCCCGCTCCAGCCGGTCGCGTACCTCCCCCGCCGCGTCCCGCGCCTCCTCCGCGAGCGACGCGATCCGCTCCGCCAGCGGCCGCGCCTCCTCATCGAGGTCGGCGGCCTCCGCGATCGAGCGCGCCGCGGCGGCCAGGCCGTCCGCCGCCCCCCCGTCCAGGAGGCCGCGAGCGTCGGCGAGGCCCTCCCGGATCCGCTCGACGTTCGCCAGCCGGCCTTCCTCGGCGAGGAGGGCACCGATCTCGCCGGGAGACAGGCCGACCCCCTCGATCTCCCGCACCTGGTAGGCCAGCAGGTCCTTCTCGCGCTCGCGCTCGCGCCCGCGCTCGTCCAGCTCCTCGAGACGTGCCCGCGCCTGTCGCAGGTCGGTGAACGCGCGACGGTAGGCGCCGACGGCGGCGAGGTGGTCGCGCCCCGCGAAGCGGTCGAGCAGGTCGAGATGGGTTGCCGGCGACAGGAGCCGCTGGGCCTGGTGCTGCCCGTGGACCTCGACGAGGTTCGCCCCCAGCTCCGCCAGGGTCGAGAGCGGCGCGAGCTGTCCCCCCGCGCGGCCCGTCGAGCGGCCATCGGCCGCGATCACACGCGACAGGACGAGATCTCCGTCCTCCGCCCACTCGTCGAAGGCGGGGCCGGCCACGTCGAACCGCGCCTGGGCGGAGGCGCGCGCCCGCCCCTCCGCCACGAGATGGGCGCGCGCGCGCTGGCCGAGGGCGAGGGCGAGCCCGACGGTGACCATCGTCTTGCCGGCTCCGGTCTCGCCGGTGAGCACGTTGAGCCCCGGCGCGAGCTCGAGCGTGGCGTCGTCGATGACCCCCAGCCCGGAGAGATGGAGCTCTCGAAGCATCGGCGGCATCGTACCGCCCGGCACCGACACGTCGGCCCCGGAAAACTTTCTGCATGGATTTGTTTAGGGG
>DATLGG010000013.1:0-2766 GCA_035540615.1 Actinomycetota bacterium
CCGATCACCGGCCGCGAGCGGCCGGCTCATCCCGTCGGGATCGGGAGCGGCCGCACCCCGAGGGCAACCGTCATGGTCTCGCGGCTGCCGTCGCGCCGCACGATCGAGACCTGGATCCGCTCCCCCGGCTCATGCTCGACGATCGCCGAGCGGACCGCCTCGTCGTCGGTGACGGGTCGCCCGCCGATGCCGATGATGATGTCGCCGGGTCGGATCCCCGCCCGGTCCGCCGGACCACCCGGCGCCACGTCCACGACGAGGGCCCCCTGGTCGACCGGGAGGTTGAGCTGGAAGGACAGGCTCGAGTCGACGGTTCGCGTCGAGACGCCGATGTAGGCCACCTCGGCCTCGGGGTCGCGGATCGCGTCGCGGATGACTTCCTTCGCGCGGTTGATCGCGATCGCGAAGCTGATGTTCTCGGCGGCGCCCGCCTGCACGCCCGCCGTGTTGATGCCCACGACCCGACCGCTCAGATCGACGAGCGGCCCGCCGGAGTTGCCGGGGTTGATGGCGGCGTCGGTCTGGAGCAGGTCCTCGTACGTGCGCTCGCCGACCTGCGGATCGCTCGCGGTGATCGTGCGCCCCTTCGCCGAGATGATGCCGGAGGTGACGGAAGGGCCGCCTTCGAGCGCGAGCGCGAACCCGAGGGCAACGACCGTTTCGCCGAGGCGCACGTGGTCGGAGTCGCCGAGGTCCACCGTCGGGAGGTCATCGGCCTCGACCTGCAGGACCGCGAGGTCGGCGTTCGGGTCTCCCCCGATCACGCGCGCATCGAAGCGGCGGCCGTCGTCCGTGATGACCCGGATCGTCAGCCCCCCCTCCACGACGTGGAAGTTCGTCACGATGATGCCGCTCTCGTCCACGATGAACCCGGTCCCGGTGCCCCCCTGCGCCTCGCCGGTCAGGGCCCCGGGCGTCACGACGTTCGTCGTGACGTTCACGACCGCCGGGCGCACGGCCTCGACGACGCGGACGATCGTGTCGCTGCCCGCCGGCGCCGGGGGGGCGGGCGAGAAGGTCGGGCCGGTCACCGGCAGCCCGAGGTCCTCCAGCGCCGCACAGGACGTCAGCAGGGCCGTCGCAAGGAGGGCCGCGAGCGATCTGCGCATGGCGCGAGGATAGCAATCGGCCGCGCGGTGGCCGTTCACTCGGACAGGTCGGTTCCCATCGCGTGGAACCCGCCGTCGACGTGGATCAGCTCGCCGCTGATGCCCCTCGAGAGGTCGCTGAACAGGAACAGCGCCGTGCCGGCGACGGGCCCAGGGTCGGACACGTCCCACCCGAGCGGAGCGCGACGGTGCCAGTCGTCGATGAACCGGTCGAACCCGGGGATCCCCTTCGCGGCGACCGTCCGCAGCGGCCCCGCGGAGATGCAGTTCACGCGGACCCCGCGCCGTCCGACGTCGCGCGCCAGGTAGCGCGACACGGACTCGAGGGCCGCCTTCGACACGCCCATCCAGTCGTACGCGGGCCAGGCGACGGTCGCGTCGAAGTCGAGCGAGACGACGCTCCCACCGCGCACCGACAGCAGGGGCAGCAGCGGGACGACCAGCTCCTTGAGCGAGTACGCCGACGTCCGGACGGCCGTGGCCACGCTCTCCCAGGGCGCGGTGAGGAAGTTCCCGCCGAGGGCGTCCTCGGGGGCGAAGGCGATCGCGTGCAGGACGCCGTCGAGGGCGTCCCATCGCTCCCCGAGGGCGGCGGCGACCTCTTCGACCTGCTCCGGACGGTTGACGTCGAGCTCGAGCACATCGCACGGCTCCGGGAGGCGGCGCGCGCTCTTCTGCGTGATCGAGAGCCCGCGCCCGAAGCCGGTGAGCACGACGTCGGCACCCGCCTCCTGAGCCTGTCGCGCCACGGCGAACGCGATGCTCTGCGGCGTGAGGACGCCGGTGATGAGCAGCCGCTTCCCCTCGAGGAGCATCGCCGTAGCCTAGCCGACGCTCGCCCCGCTTGAGCGAGCCGCCACCGTCGCCGATGATGCGGAGGTGCGCTCCCGCCTTCCCCTCCTCCTCCTCCTCTCCCTCCTCGGGCCGATCGCGCCCGTCGCGGCCGAGGGTGAGGTCAGCGGCTCGGCCACCCTCGCCATCTCCCCCACGACCGCTCGAGCCGGGCGTACGATCGCCTTGAACGGAGCCCTCGAGGTCGCGGAGCCGTGCCTCGCCGGGCGGGCCGTGGTGATCGAGCACCTTCCGGCGACCGGAGCGGGCTGGGGATCGGTCGCGGCGACCGCCACCTCGGCGGACGGATCGTTTCTTCGGACCGTCCTCGCGCAGGAGAACGGGTCGTTCCGTGCCCGGATCACCGCCGAGGAGCGAGACGGTGTGGCGTGCGCCGAGGTCGTCTCCCCGAGCGTCGGCGTCGCCGTTCGCGCGTTCGTGACCGCGCGGTTCCCTCGTCCGCGCCTCGGCGCCGGCGGCTGCGCGCCGCTCGCGATCGAGGTCCTCCCGCCGAAGCCGGGACAGGCGGTCGCGGTCGAGCTGCGATCCGGCGGGTCGTGGACGCCGCTGGCGACGCTCACGCTGGACGATGCCTCGACGGCCTCCTTCCCGCGTTGTCACGGGTGGCGTTCGATCGGCGAGACCTTCGAGCTCCGCGCGACGTGGCAGCAGCAGGATCTCGCACACGTGGCCGGAGCCTCTTCGGCGGCGGTCCTGGAGGTCGTGAAGGCGTCCTGGATGCGCCGGCTCGACCGCCTGACCGACGGGACCTCCGTGAGCATCTCGGTCCGGGACGCCTTCACGACCTTCAGGACCGCCGCGGAAG
>DATLGG010000014.1:0-2134 GCA_035540615.1 Actinomycetota bacterium
GGTCCTCATCGCTCGTCGCGACGGCGACCGGCGCCAGCGCACGGTGCTGCTCCTCGTGATGGGATCCTCGGCCGGCGGGATCGTCGGCATCCTCTCCCCGCTGGGAGTGGTCCTCGGGATGGCCTCCGGGCTGGGAGCGGCCGTCGCCTTCGCCGCGCTCACCCGCAGGCCGTAAGGGCCCCAGGCGGGGCCGCCCCGTCCCCGAACGGGGGACCCACAGGTTCCGCCGCGGTCGCCCCCGTCCGGGCGATGCGCCGCCGCGGCAGCCGGCCGTATCGTCGCCTCGGCGCGTTCGGCGCAGCTTCCCCCACCTTCCCCAGAGGCCTTCCCCGCCTGGTTCGACCGAGGAGGCGTGGTGCGCGAGACGACGGTGGTGCTGGGGCTGGAGGACGAGGCGTTGCAGGAGGCGGTCCTGCATTACCTCGACCGGCGCCCGCATGTCCGCGTCGTCGGCACGGAGGCGGAAGGCGCCGCGCTCGCGAGGCGCATCAGCGAAGCCCGGCCGAAGGCCGCGGTCGTCTCCCCCGAGGTTCTGCGCGAGGCGCCGGACCTCGACGGCGCCGCCCTCCTGGTCGTGACGGAGCGCGAGACGACGGAGGCGCTCCGGACGGCGATCCGCTCGGGCGCGCGTGGGTTCTACCTGTGGCCGGAAGAGCGGGAGTCGCTGGGTCGAGAGACCGAGCGGCTGGGGCTCGTCGACGCGCCCCGCGCCGAGACCTCCGGCCGCGTCGTGTCGATCTTCGGCCCACGGGGTGGTGCCGGGACGACGTTCCTCGCGACGCATCTCGCGGCCGCCTGTGTCGACCACGCGTCCTCACCGGCCCTCGTGGACCTCGACGCCTTCTACAACGACGTCGGAAGCGCGCTCGGTGTGCCGTCGGACGCGCCCACGGCGGCCGCGCTCGCCCCGGTCATGGGGGAGGTCACGGCCGAGCACCTCGAGCGTGTCCTGTACCGCCACCCCGGGGGCTTCCGCGTGCTGCTCGGGCCCGCGGACCCGACGGCCCTCTCCGCGGAGGAGCTGACCGCGACGGTCGGGGCGGTCCGGACCGTGTGCGACCCCGTGATCCTGCATCTCCCGCGGTCGATGGACGTGGCCCGTGGGGCGATCGAGGCGTCGGACCTCGTGCTCGTCGTCGTGACCCTCGACGTGCTGGCGTTCCGCGCGGCGAAGCGCGCGCTCGACCATCTGCGGGAGCTCGGCCTCGACCGCCGGTGCCGGCTCGTCGTGAACCGCGCGGCGCCGGCGGAGGTCGCACCGGAGGACGTCGAGCGGGTCTTCGGCATGCCGCCGGTCGCGGTGCTTCGCCGGGACCCGGCCGTCCTGCGCGCGCAGAACCGCGGCGAGCTGCTGCTGCGGCGATCGGGCCCGCTGGGCCGGCGCGTCCGCGAGCTCGCGGGGTGGATCTGCGGGGGCGGCGCATGAGCCTGCGATGGCATCCGGCAGGGGCGCGGACGCGACTTCGGACGCTCGTCGCGGAGCGCGTCCGGGAGCGGCTCGACGTCGAGGCGCTCGGTCGTTGCGCCGCCGCGGAACGTCGGCTGCGCGTCCGGGAAGAGACCCTCTCCGTCCTCGCGGAGCAGCGGGCGGTCCTTCCCGCGCGGGAGCTGAACGCGTTGATCAACGACATCTCCGACGAGCTCGTCGGCTTCGGTCCCATCGAGTCACTCCTGAAGGACCCGGAGGTGACCGAGGTGATGGTGAACGGAGCCGACGACGTCTACGTGGAGCGGAAGGGGCGGCTCGAGCGGGTCGGACACGGGCTTTTTGAGGGGGAGGAGTCCGTGCACCACCTGATCGAGCGGATCGTGGGGCCGTTGGGTCTCCGGGTCGATGAGTCGTGCCCGTACGTGGACGCCCGACTTCCGGACGGCTCTCGGCTTCACGCCGTGATACCGCCCCTTTCGCTCTGCGGCCCCGTCGTCACGATCCGGAAGTTCGGCGTCACGGCGCTCGGGCCGGATGACCTCCTCCGTCTCGGCTCGCTGACCGAGCCGATGCTCGGCGAGCTCGCGCGGGCCGTGGAGGGTCGCGCGAACATCCTCGTCTCCGGCGGCGCGTCATCCGGCAAGACGACGCTCCTCGGCGCCCTCGCGGGGCTGATCCCGGCCGAGGAGCGGATCGTGACGATCG
>DATLGG010000015.1:0-2343 GCA_035540615.1 Actinomycetota bacterium
GTCCCCGCGAGCGTGAGAGAGCAGGGGAGCTGGTCGAGCTGGTTCGCGTCGAGGCTGCCGACGAGGAAGCCGCACAGCGTGCCGCCCGCCTCGCTCACGTTCAGCACGATCGTCGCGTCGAACTGGTCGTCGTCCGTCACCGCGCCGGTGAGGGTGCTCTCGATGTGCAGGATGCAGTCGAGCCCCTGCGAGTTCAGGTCGACGTTCCCGGCGCTCGCGCCGGAGAGGGAATCGCCGCTCCGCGTGATGTCGAAGGTCTGGCTGACGCCGCCGACGGGGTCGGGGGTGACGTGCACGATGTTCCCCTCGACCACCACCTCCGCGTTGACGGTCATCGGGACGGAGGGGTGCGTCTTCGGCGGCGCCCAGCAGGTGTCGTTCGGCACCTCGTCCACGACGTACTGATACGAGCCGTCGGTGAGCTTGTAGCCGGGGCTCGTCGTGTCGTCGTCGTCGTCCGCGGTCGCGGCGGAGTCGACGCCCCCGGCGCAGCCGGTGAGCGCCATCAGCAGGAGGATCCCGAAGACTCTCTTCTCCATGGCCGCCGTCCGTGTGCAACGGCGAGGCCTTGTCCGGAGTCATGGAATTCCGCGACGTTGCGCCGACTTCCGGTGGCGTACGGCTGTCCAACGCCTGGTCACCTGCGCCGCGATGTCGCAGCCCGCCCCCGCGCGTGATGCAACACACGCAACTCCGACCCGGTTCTCGTGCGGGGTCAGGCGCGGGGTTCGCGGCGGCGGTCGAGCTGGTAGCGCTGGACCTTCGCGATGAGGCCCTTGCGGCTGATGCCGAGCTGGCGGGCGAGCTGGGTCTTGTTCCAGCGGTGCTTCCGGAGGCCTTCCATGAGGACCCGGCGCTCGACCTCCTCGAGGATCTGGTCGAGGGTCTTCTCGACGCGCACGCCGCGGACGTTCGCCCGCATGGAGCGGTCCTTGATGCGCTGCGAGAGCAGCTCCGCCGTCACGCGCGGCTCGTCGCCGGTCATCACCACGAGCCGCTCGATCTCGTTCTCGAGCTCGCGGATGTTGCCGGGCCACTCGTAGTCGTAGAAGCGCTCGAGGACCTCGTCGGAGACCTCCTTCGGCGTCGTCTTCTTCTCGACGGCGAGCTGCTTCAGGAAGTGCCTCACCAGGAGCGGGATGTCCTCGCGCCGGTCGCGCAGCGGCGGCACGTGCACGTTGATCACGTTGATGCGGTAGTAGAGGTCCTCGCGGAACTCGCCGCGCTCGACCATCCGCCGCAGGTCGCGGTTCGTCGCGCACACCAGGCGGATGTCGACCCGCTTCGTCTCCGTGGAGCCGACGGGCATGAAGGTCCCCTCCTGCAGGACGCGGAGGAGCTTCACCTGCATGGCGGCGGTCATCTCGCCCAGCTCGTCGAGGAACAGCGTGCCGCCGTCGGCCGCCTCGAGCAGCCCCTTCTTGTCCTTGATCGCGCCGGTGAAGGCGCCCTTCACGTGGCCGAAGAGCTCGCTCTCGAGGAGGTTGTCGTTGAAGGCGGCCGCCGACTGCGTCACGAAGGGCTTGTCGCGCCGCGGCGAGTTCCAGTGGATCGCGCGCGCGATGAGCTCCTTGCCGGTGCCGTTCTCGCCCTGCACGAGGATCGTGGAATCGCTCGCGCAGACCTTCTCGAGCGTCGCGAGCATCTCGCGGATCGGCCGCGACTGGCCGATGATGGCGCCGAAGCCGTACTTCCCCTGCAGCTCCTGCGAGAGGCGCGCGAGCGCCGCCTCCTTCTCGGCGAGCTCGCCGTGGAAGCGGACGACCTCCTGCACGACGAGCGCGACGAGCTCGAGGAGGTACTGCAGCGACAGCTCGTCGATCCGCGGGACGTGGGGGAGCGCCTGGCGGACGCTCTCCGCGTCGATCCCGAGGGCCGAGACGCGCGCGACGATCTCCTCCGGGTCCGCGTCGGGCAGGATCCCGCCGGCGATCACCGAGCCGACGACGCGGCCGCCGACCTCGACGGGGATCACGATCTGGCGAAAGCCCGCGTGGCAGACCGACTCCGCGGGGCGGGGGCGCCGGTCGCCGGGGCGGCCGATCCGGCGCACGAGCCCGTGCGCCTCGGCGGAGGAGCCCCCGCAGCGCCGGAACCCCTCCCGGTCGGCGAGGACCTGGCGGCAGACGGGGTTCGTCGGCTCGAAGATCCGGTTGCCGGGAAAGGCCCGGACGTAGCCGGTCTCGTCGGCGAACGTGATCTCCACCCGGAACCAGCGGCGGATGACGTCCGTCAGGTTCCGCACGACCCGGAGCCGGACGTAGCGGCTCCAATCGCTCGAACCCCTCGCGCTCACCTCGTCCAGTGCTTCGACCGTCGACATGGGACCGAGCACTCTAGGGC
>DATLGG010000016.1:0-4955 GCA_035540615.1 Actinomycetota bacterium
GCGCGGGCCCGCGACCTCTTCGCCAGACTCCCGCTGATCCTCGACGCCGACGCCTGGGTCGCCCTGCCCGGCGGAGCGGGGACGCTCGCCGAGGTCGCGCTCTGCTGGAACGTCCTCCAGTACGACCGCCCGGTCGGGCGACCTCTGGTCCTGGTCGGGGATCGCTGGCGACACTCCTTCGACGCGCTCCGCGAGCATCTCGTGGTCGTCGATCCCGCGGACCACGACCTCGTCGGCCGGGTCGAGACGCCCGCCGAGGCGCTCGGCCTCGTGATGGAGGCGATGGCTCAGGCGAAGAACTCGTCGACCGCGTAGGGGTCGGTCGAGCACACCCAGATCTCGTTCGCCTTCCCCTCGCGGATGTGCGCGATCACCACCTGGTGGTCCTCGAGCGTCTTGCCGCCGCGGACGAAGCGCTGGGTCCCGAGCACGATCGCGTGGTCGTCGCCGGCCATCACGTCGTGCGTCTCCCAGGTCGGCGGCTCGTCGAGCAGGCTCGTCAGCTGCTCGGCCGAGCGGAGGATCTCCTCGCGGCCACGGAACTCCCCGGCGCTCGGGTTGCGTCCCTGGACCCGGACGACCACGTCGTCGCTGTGGAAGTCGAGGAACGTCTCCATGTCTCCCTTCGCGAGCGCCTCACTCGCCCCGCGTGCCAGGTCCTCGTTCGGATGCGTCATATCGCCCTCCTTCGGTCGACTGCACGCCGACCCTACCCCGCCGAGGAGGCCGTAGCGCATCCGGACCTTCCGGGAGGAATCCGGCCACCCGATGTCGAACCAATGGGCAGGAAGCGATCCTTGAGAGGTGATCATCCATGCGTCGGATCCGATCCGTGCTCGCGGCGGCCCTCGTGGCGGCCTCGTTGGTGACTCCGGGAGCCTCGGCCCAGCAGCCCGAGGGGCTCACGGCGAGCGACAACGTCCGGTTCGTCACCAACCTGAAGTTCCAGAACAAGTATCCGCAGTCCTCACGGCGGTCGGTGGACATGGACTTCACCACCACCGAGGTGGTCAAGCTGTCCGAGGGCGCCACCGGCGACCCGGTGTGCGTGGTTGACGAGGGGCAGGCCGACGGGTGCGCCCGCGACGACGCCGGCGAGATCGTCTACCAGACCGAGGAGCGCGAGTTCGCCTACGTCGGCACCTACATGAACGGCTTGCAAACGGTGGACATCACCGATCCGGAGAACCCGGTGGTGGTAGCGGTGTACGACTGCGCGATCGCTCAGTCCGACGTCGACGTGTTCCACCGGCCGGACCTCGGCCGCACCTTCCTCACCTACAGCTCCGACGAGATCTCGGGCCAGACGAACTTCAGCTCTCGCTGCCACCGGGACAACGGCGTGATGCCCGGGAACTACGGGGCATTCATCGTGGACATCACCGACCCGCGCAAGCCGGAGAGCGTGAGCTTCATCGCGTTTCCCCGTGGGTCACACCAGTTGAGCGTGCACCCCGGCGGGCGCTGGGTCTACAGCTCCCCGGGCGCGCTCGTGAATGCCCAGGGGGCCTTCCACGTCTCCGACGTGACCGACCCGGAGAAGCCCGGACCCGCGGTCACCGTCCCCCTGGTGACGGGCCTGGACGCCCACGACATCATCTTCGGTGAAGGTGGGAACCGCGCCTACGTCGCCGCCCTGTCCCACACCGTGATCATGGACACGACGAACCCCGGCAAGCCGGTCGCGATCGGACGGATCCTCGATCCCACCGTGAACATCCACCACGAGGCGCACCCCTACACGACCGTGGATGAGCTCACCGGGATCCGCCACACCTTCCTGCTCCTCTCCGACGAGTTCGCCGGTGCGAGCGGCAACGAGGTATGCCCCGGCGGCGGCATCCACGTCTACGACATCACCGGGCACCTGGAGCGCGCGCCGGTCAAGGTGGGCCTGTACCTCATGCCCCATGTGGGCCGTGCCGAGGGGGCCCCGCAGGGAACCGCCGGCCTTCGCCGGTGCACGGCGCACGTGATGCAGATGCACCCCGAGCACGACATCGCCACCGTCGCCTGGTACGCGGCGGGCACACGGGTGCTCGATCTGTCGGGCATCCTCGGCGCGTCGGCCGGCGTGACCGAGCAGACGGGGTCGCAGGGCGCCGGGATCAAGGAGATCGGCTACGCGCGCTTCAACGATGGAGACGTGTGGGCCACGAAGACCAACCGGATCGAGGACGACGGGACCTTCTACCTCTATTCGGCCGACACCGCCCGCATGCTCGATGTGTTCCACGTCGACCTGGGGCGGAAGCCGGCCGGCGTGTCCCTCTCGCCCGGCGGCGGATTCACCACCCGCAACGTCGAGTGGGTCCGCAACATCGCCGCGCATGCCGGGACTTCCGGTGGGACGCGCGTGGGGGACTACTACTACATGACCGATCCTCGCGGCGTGTACATCTACGACATCTCCAACCCGGCCTTGCCGGTGCCGGTGGGCGCGCTTCCGGCCATCCAGTCGACGACCCACGTGGTGTTCGCTCAGGAGGAACCCGAGACCAACGGGAAGATCCTGCTGGTGAATGCCATCGCGCCGGGGCCCAGCGGGGCTCCGCCGGCGAACGGATGGCTGGTGGTGGTGGACGTGCGCAACAAGTCCGCACCCACGGTCGTGGGCTCCCTGAATCTGTACGACCACACCTGGTCGTGCGTGCTGGATTGCACGTACGCGATCGGGCGGACCGGGCCGATCGTCGACCTGCGCGACCCCGCGAACCCCGTGCAGGTCGGGAACTGGCGGAACCAGGTATCGGGCGCCAGCTACATGCACGACTTCACCGAGGTCCGTCCGGGCTACCTGATCGGATCCGGGCAGCCCACGTTCTACCTGGACATGACGGAGCCGCCGGTCGTCAAGGAGATCGCCCGCATCAGCCCCGGCTTCCACTCCCTCGGCTACCACGGTGCGGCGTGGGCGAACGACGGAACCGACCCGCTGCTGCTGATGGGCGCGGAGGTTGCCCCGGCGGGCACCACGAACCTCGCGGGCAGCGACTGCACGGGCACGGACGTCCACGCGGTGGCCACCTACGACGCCACCGAGCTGGTCGACGCGCCGGCCGGCCGCAAGACGTTCCGCAAGCTGGACGAGTGGCGGGTGTCGGGTCGCGGGACCTATACGGACGGCAAGGCGCCGGCTCACGTGCTGTACTGCGGCCACTGGTTCGACCCGCATCCGTCCTGGGACGGCGGCGGGGTGCTGGCCACGGCCCACTACAACTGGGGGACGCGGTTCCTGCGGGTGGGCAAGGACGGCAAGATGAGGGAGATCGGCTGGTTCACCCCGATCGGCGGCGACGCCGGATCGGCCAAGTGGATCACCGATGACATCCTCTACGTCCACGACTACCGCCGCGGACTCGACGTCCTCCGCTTCACCGGACGCCCCTAGCGCACCGAGAGGCTGGCGGACCGAAGGCACGCTCCTCGGCGTTCTTCGGACGGTGGAGCCTGGGCGTGTTCCGGGTTGCCTCCGCGTTCGGCGTCGGCAAGAATCGGCACGCGAAGAACGACCCGAGGTGGCCCCGGCGCGGACGGCATCCCGCCGGGGCTGAAAAGGGAAGCCGGTGCGAGTCCGGCACGGTCGCGCCACTGTGACCGGGGAGCGAACCCGAGAAATGCCACTGGGACCGATGGTCCTGGGAAGGCTCGGGGAGCGGTGATCCGGGAGTCAGGAGACCTGCCTCGGGGTCGAGGATGCCGTCCCTCGCGCGAAGGCGACGGGCCCGGGGCCGCACGTCTCCGGCCGAGATCGGAGGCGGTTCCCGTTCCCTAGCCCTCCGCGGCGGGCGGCCGAGCGGCCGCGCGTTCGGCCGGAGAGGAGGGAACGATGCCACGCTTCGTCCGCCGCTATCTCGTCGCCCCGATGGCGGTCGCCCTTGGCCTCGTCGCAGCAGCCTGTGGTGACACCCAGCCGACCCCCGAAGCCGCACCGACGCCGACGGGGGAGGCGGCGTTCCCGGTCACGATCACGGCGGCCAACGGCGACGTGACGATCGGGGCTCGCCCCGAGCGCATCGTGTCGATGTCCGCCACCGCGACCGAGATGCTGTTCGCGGTCGACGCCGGCGAGCAGGTGGTCGCGGTCGATTCCACCTCGAACTTCCCGCCGGAGGCTCCGACGACGGACCTCTCCGCCTTCGAGCCGAACCCCGAGGCCGTCGCCGAGCTGGACCCCGATCTGGTCATCGTCTCCGACGACATCAACGAGATCATCGCCTCGCTGGAGGCGTTGGAGATTTCGGTGATCCACCAACCGGCCGCCGCGACACTCGAGGACACCTACGCGCAGATCGAGCAGATCGGTGCCGCGACCGGGAACGTGCCGGAGGCGGCCGACCTCGTGGCGTCCATGCGGTCGGAGATCGAGCGGCTCTCGGCCTCGGTCCCCGCGTTCGAGGAGCCGCCCACCTACTACCACGAGCTGGACCAGACCTTCTTCTCCGTGACCTCGGAGACGTTCATCGGGCAGATCTACGCGCTCGCCGGCCTGGAGAACATCGCCGACGGGGCGGCGGACAGCGGGCCGTACCCCCAGCTGTCCGCGGAGTTCATCGTCGATGCCGATCCCGACCTCATCTTCCTCGCGGACACGAAGTGCTGCGGCATGACGGTCGAGAAGGCCGCAAGACGGCCGGGCTGGGACCGCCTCACCGCGGTGGAACGAGGAGCGGTGGTGGAGCTCGACGATGACGTCGCCTCGCGTTGGGGCCCGCGCGTCGTGGATCTCCTCCGCATCGTGGTCGAGAGCGTCTCGGAACTCGAGCGGGCCGCATGAGCGCGGCCCCGGCGGCCGCTGGGGTCCGTCCGATGCGGCTTCGGCCGCGCCTCCTGTTGGTCGCTGCGGTCTGCCTCTTCGGTGCCGTGCTCGTCGGGGTCCTCGTCGGGCCGGTGCCGCTCCGGCCCGCGGCGGTCCTGCGGGACCTCGCCGCACGTCTCCCGTTGGTCGACCTTCC
>DATLGG010000017.1:0-2711 GCA_035540615.1 Actinomycetota bacterium
GAGCGGCAGAACCGCGCCTTCCTCACGCACGCGCGGACCGGTCGCCCCTTCGTCTCGCTGAAGATGGCCGCGTCCCTCGATGGGAAGGCGGCGGCGCGCGACGGATCCTCCCGCTGGATCACCGGCCCGCAGGCGCGTGCCGACGTCCAGCGGATGCGCGCGGCGGCGGACGCCGTCCTCGTGGGAGCGGGGACCGCTCTCCGCGACGACCCCTCGCTGACGGTGCGTGATCCCGGGTACACGGGGGACCCGAAGCTCCGGGTCGTCGTGGACGGCCGGGGGATCGTGCCGCCCTCGCATCGGCTGTTCCGCGACGGCGCCGCGCCCACGCTCGTCGCGACGACCGAGGGTGCGCCCGGTGAGCGGCGTGACGCCTGGCGCGCGGCCGGCGCCGAAGTCCTCGTCCTCGACGATGCCGGCTCGGGGTTGATCCCCCTCGACGCGTTGCTCTCGGAGCTCGGCAAGCGCGACGTTCAGCACGTGCTCCTCGAAGGGGGGCCCACCCTCGCGTGGGAGGCGGTCGCGAGCGGGGTCGTCCACGAGGTCGTGGTCTTCATCGCGCCGATCCTCGTGGGGGGCGAGGATGCCCCCTCGGTGCTGATGGGGGGCGGGATGCCGACGATCGGGGACGCCGTCCGGCTCCGCATCCGCGAGGTGACGCGCGTGGGCGAGGACACGAAGGTGGTGGCGGATGTTCACCGGGATCGTTGAGCATCTCGGCGTCGTTCGGTCGCTCGCGAGAGACGGCGAGGGCGCGCGACTCGAGGTCGAAGCGGGGCCGGTCGGTGAGCGGGCGACGCTCGGGGCCTCCGTGGCCGTGGACGGGGTCTGCCTCACGGTCGTCGAACGGGAGGGGGGCCGGCTGCGCTTCGACCTCGCGGAGGAGACCCTCGGGCGCACGACGCTCGGCGAGCTCACGCCGGGGGCGCGCGTGAACCTCGAGGGGCCGCTGACGCTCTCCTCGCCGCTCGGCGGCCATCTCGTGCAGGGTCACGTCGACGGGGTGGGAAGCGTCGTGGCGGTCGAGGGAGGACCGTCCGGGACGCGGATGCGCGTCGCCGCGACGGAGGCCATGGCGCGATACCTGGTGGAGAAAGGGTCGGTCGCGGTCGACGGCGTCAGCCTGACCGTCGCCGCGACCGATGGGGCGGGAACGTTCGAGGTCGCGCTCGTCCCGCACACGCTGGAGGTGACGACGCTCGGCGCGCGGCGAACGGGTGACCGGGTGAACCTGGAGGTGGACATCGTGGCGAAGTACGTCGAGAGGCTCGTGCGGGAGGACCGATGAAGGAGGACGTGCGGACCGAGGTCTTCGCAGCGGTCGAAGACGCGGTCGAGGACATCCGAGAAGGGAAGATCGTGATCGTCGTCGACGACGCCGATCGCGAGAACGAGGGCGACCTGATCCTGGCGGCGGAGAAGGTCACGCCCGAGGCGATCACGTTCATGGTCCGCCACACGAGCGGCGTGATCTGCATGCCGATCGTCGGCGAGCGTCTGGATGAGCTCCGCCTTCCGCTGATGGTCACCGACAGCAACGACGTGCAGCGCACCGCATTCACGGTCTCCGTCGACGTGATCGAGGGCACCACCACGGGCATCTCTGCGGCCGACCGTGCCGCGACGATCCGGGCCCTCGTCGACCCGAGGACGCGCGCGAGCGACCTCCAGCGGCCGGGGCACATCTTCCCGCTCCGCTACCGCGAGGGGGGCGTGCTCAAGCGCGCCGGCCACACCGAGGCCGCCGTCGACCTCGCGCGCCTCGCGGGGCTCTACCCGGCCGGGGTCCTCTGCGAGCTGGTCAACGACGACGGCTCGATGGCCCGTCTCCCCGACCTGATCCGTTTCGCGGAGGAGCACGGGCTGAAGATCCTCTCGATCGCCGATCTGATCGAGTACCGCCGCCGCCGCGAGCGGCTCGTGACGCCGGTCGCGGAGGCACGCATCCCGACGATCTACGGCGAGTTCCGCGCGCACGCCTACGAGAGCCTCGTCGATGGGCGGACGCACGTCGCCTTCGTGATGGGCGAGGTGGCCGACGGCGAGGACATCCTCGTGCGCGTCCACTCCGAATGCCTCACGGGCGACGTCTTCCAGTCGCGCCGCTGCGACTGCGGGACCCAGCTGGACGACGCGCTCTCGAAGATCTCGGCCGAGGGACGCGGCGTCGTCCTGTACATCCGCGGGCACGAGGGGCGGGCGATCGGGCTCACGCACAAGCTGCGGGCGTACCGGCTCCAGGAGGATGGTCGCGACACCGTCGAGGCCAACCTGGAGCTCGGGTTCCCGCCCGATTCGCGGGACTACGGGATCGGGGCCCAGATCCTCTACGACCTCGGGGTGCGGACGATGCGCCTGCTGACGAACAACCCGTCGAAGCGCGCAGGCCTCGAAGGCTACGGCCTCTCGATCGTCGACCGGATCCCCCTCGAGACCGAGCCGACCGCGGAGAACCTCGAGTACCTGCGGGCGAAGCGGGAGAAGCTCGGACACCTGCTGTCGAACCTCGAGGAGGCGGAGCGGTGAGGGTGCACGAGGGAACGCTGGAGGCTCGCGGCCGGCGATTCGCGATCGCCGCGGCGAGCTTCAACCGGATCGTGACCGATCGGCTCGTCGAGGGGGCGACGGCGGCCTTCCGACGCCACGGCGTCTCCGAGGATGACCTCGAGCTCGCATGGGCGCCGGGGTCCTTCGAGCTTCCCCTCGTGGCG
>DATLGG010000018.1:0-6992 GCA_035540615.1 Actinomycetota bacterium
CGATCCCCGAGCTCACCGGCGCGGTGCGCAACTCGCTGATCGTCGCGGCGGTCGCGATGGTGGTCGCAACCGCGCTCGGAACGCTGATGGCCCTCGCCCTGACCCGCTACCGGTTCCGAGGCCGCGGCGCGACGAACCTGCTGATCTTCGTCCCGATGGCGACGCCGGAGGTCGTGATGGGGGCCTCGCTGCTGTCGCTGTTCGTCACGATCAACATCGCGCGCGGGATGACCACCATCCTCATCGCCCACATCATGTTCAACGTCTCGTTCGTCGTCGTGACGGTGCGAGCACGAACGGCTGGCTTCAACCGCGAGTGGGAAGAGGCGGCCAAGGACCTCGGGGCATCACCCTGGGTGGCCTTCCGCACGGTGACGTTCCCCCTGATCTTCCCCGGGGTCCTCGCGGCGGCGGTCCTGGCGTTCGCTCTGTCGATCGACGACTACGTGATCACGCTGTTCAACGCGGGGCAGACGACCACGTTCCCGTTATGGGTGTTCGGGGCAGCGAGGTTCGGAACGCCGCCGCAGGTGTTCGTGATGGGAACGCTGATCTTCGTGACGGGCGTGGCGCTGGCGCTCGGCAGCGTCTGGTTCCAGCGCGGGAGGCTGCACGACGCGGCGAGCCCGATGCCGGGCGCCCGTGGATCCTGACGGAAGGAGCGAGCATGGACGAGCGTATGGACCAACGAGCGAAGGAGATCGCGACGCGGGAGCGGGCGCGCCTGCAGGAACGGACGCCGGCGTCGCGTCGGCTCTTCGAGCGAGCGGTGGGTTCCCTTCCGATGGGCGTCGCCTCGACGTTCCACGCCGACGACCCCTACCCGATCTACGTCGGCCGGGGCGAAGGAGCATCGGTCTGGGACGTCGACGGCAACCGCTACCTCGACTTCCACAACGGGTTCGGGACGATGGCGGTGGGACATGCCCACCCGAAGGTCGTCGAGGCCATCGAGCGCGCGGCGCGCACCGGCACGCACTTCGCCGCCACGACGGAGGCCGCGGTCGCGCTCGCGGAGGAGCTCTGCCGGCGCTTCCGGCTCGATCGCGTCCGGTTCGTGAACTCCGGGACGGAGGCGACGATGGACGCGGTCAGGATCGCCCGTGCGGCGACGGGCCGCGACACGATCGCGAAGATCGCGGGCTCCTACCACGGGCACCACGACACCGTGATGTTCTCGGTCGTCTCGAACGCCGACATGGTCGGCGGCCGCGACCTGCCGCCGGACCGGCCGATGTCGAAGGGGATCCCGCCGGAGATGGCGAAGCGCACCCTCGTCGTCCCGTTCAACGACGCCGATGCGCTCCAGGCGCTCTTCTCGGATCGGGGTGAGGAGATCGCCTGCCTGATCATGGAGCCGGTGATGATGAACATCGGCATCGCGCTCCCCCAGCCCGGGTACCTCGAGCGCGTCCGGGAGCTGTGCACCCAGCACGACGTCATCCTGATCTTCGACGAGGTGAAGAGCGGCGCGACGATCGCCGAGGGCGGAGCGACGGAGCGCTTCGGCGTCCAGCCGGACCTCGCCTGCTTCGCGAAGGCGATCGGCGGCGGCGTCCCGGCCGGAGCCTTCGGCGGGCGTGCCGACATCATGGAGATCATCGAGCACGGCGCGGCGCAGCAGGGCACCTTCAACGGGAACCCCCTGGCGGCCCACGCCGGCCTCGCAGCGCTCACCGAGGTCCTGACCAAGGATGCCTACGAGCACTTCGCGGACATCGGATCGCGTCTCGCGGACGGATGTCGCCGCGCGATCGAGGATCACGGGGTCCCGGCGCACACCGTCGACCTCGGCTGCAAGGGATGCGTCTCCTACACCGAGGAGCCGCTCCGCGACTACCGCGACTTCCTCGGCGCTCACTCGGCGCTGTTCGAGGCGTCCTGGCCGTGGACCGTGAACCGCGGCGTGTTCATGACGCCCGGCGACGAGGAGCAGTGGACGCTCTCCGTCCAGCACACCGAAGAGGACATCGATCGGTACGTCGACGTCTTCGCGGCGTTCTGCGCGGAGCTCGCGCGCTAGGAGTGGTAGATCTTGATGACCCGGCCGACGGGAGCCTGGTCGTAGAGCCACTGCGCCGTCCACATCGGCACGCGGACGCAGCCGTGGCTCGCGGGCGTGGGCGGCACGTCCGGCCAGCCGTGGATCGCGCGGTTCCCGTGGAAGTAGGCCGGATAGTAGAGGCGGCCGGGGCTGTACCCCGCGAGGCGCCGGTGCACGCGCCACGTGCCGTCGTACGTCGTCCCGATCCCCGGGCCGCCGGTCGAGACGTGCACGATGCTCGTGATCCGGCCGCCGCGGACCAGGTACAGGACCTGCTTCGTCTGGTCGACCTCGATGTGGAACCACGGCCGGGAGCTGCGCGCCCGGGGCTTCCGGGGTGAGGCCAGCTTCCGCCAGGTCGAGGCGGTCACGATCCGGGTCCGCCGGATGCCCTGGACCTTTCGGAACGCGAGCACCGCGTCGGCCGTCCGATGGTCGAAGTGCGTGTCCGGCGCCGGCACGCGGTACCGGAGGTCGCGGAGACGACGCTCGAGGAGGCGGACGAACCGGTTGCGCGAGCCCGTCCGAAGGGTGGGCAGCGGCGTGGTGCGCTCGTCGCTCCGCTTCGAGGCCTCGGCGTGGTCGACGTCGGCGGGGAAGATGACCTTCGCGCGGTAGGTCCCGGGCTTGCGGACGCCCAGACGGGCGCGGAAGCGCCCGTCGCTGATCGTCGCCGTCGCCTCCCGCATCACGACCCCCTTGCGCAGGAGCTGCACCGTGACGGTCTGGCCGTCGTGCGGAGGGTCGATCGTGCCGCGGACGAGCGCCCGGTCGAAGAGGCGCACATCGGAGAGCGCGATCGTGAGCTTCGGCCGGACGAGGACCAGCAGGGGCTCGCTCTCGAAGAGGCCCCAGACGGCCTTCGCCCGCACGTTGCGTGTGAGCGGTACGGACACGACGTCGTAGGCCCCGCCGCTGATCGTCGCGGCCGGCGCCAGCGACTCCGTGGGATCGTCGGCGTTCACGATCTGCACGGTGTCGCCGTCCGAGGCGCTCGGAACCGCTCCCCGGAACGTCACCGTCCCGCCACTGGGAATGCTCGCGGCCGGAACGGCCTCGAGGGTGACCTCCCCCGCGGCGCCCGCCGGCAACGCCGGAAGGCCGACGAGGAACGCGACGAGCAGGGGGCGGAGGCGCAGCATCGCCCGATGCTACCGGGTCCGGCCCACGCTGTCGCGGGACGTCCCTGCGACCTCGCCGTTCGATCCGAGGGCGGGCGACGTCCCCCGTGCGCGGCCGTTGCGCCGCCGCATCCGCGGCCACGAGGTTCCGACGAGGATCACACCGACGCCGACGATCAGCGCGACCGCCAGCGTCCGGCTTCGGATGAACGTGATGAACAGCGCCGACCCCGCGAGCAGGGCGCTCCACAGGTACATCATCAGGACAGCGGCCCGATGCGAGTGGCCGATCTCGAGCAATCGGTGGTGGATGTGCTCCTTGTCGGGGCGTGTCACGGGACGGCCCCGGCGGATCCGCCGCAGGATCGCGAAGGCAACGTCGGTCAGCGGGACCGCGAGCACGAGCAGCGGGATCGCGACGGGGATCGCGAGCGCGGCGAAGTCCGGGTTGGTCGGGGCGTCCGTGCGCCCCACCCCGGAGATCGTCGCGGCGGCGAGCAGGACACCGAGCAGCATGCTTCCCGAGTCGCCCATGAAGATCCTCGCGGGGTTGAAGTTCCACGGGAGGAAGCCGATCGCGACGCCGGCGACGATGACCGTCAGGAGCGTGGCGGGTGACGGGCCATCCCACAGCGGCGCGCCCGCATCCTCCGCGTAGACGAAGAAGGCCACCGCCGCGATCGTCACGACGCCGGCAGCGAGGCCGTCCAACCCGTCGATCAAGTTCACGGCATTCACCATCACGAGCACCCAGATCACCGTGAGTGGGAGCGCGAGGTCGGGCGAGAGCGAGAGGATGCCGAGGCCCGGAAGCCAGAAGTAGATGAACTGGACCCCGGCGAGGATCAGCACGCCCGCCGCCAGCACCTGGCCGGCGGCCTTCGCCGGCGCCGATATCCCGCGGATGTCGTCGAAGGCGCCGAGCGCGACGACGATCGTCCCGGCGAGGACGGCCCCGAGCGGCTCTGAAGACGCCTCGAACAGCGAACCGAACTGCGGCAGCGCGTAGGCGACACCGAGCCCGACGACCGCCCCCGCCCACAGCGCGAGACCACCGAGGGTCGGCGTCGGCTTCGGGTGCACCTTTCGGTCCGACGGGCGGTCGATGAGCCCGAACCGGACCGCGAACCGGCGGACGAGCGGCGTCGTGACGAAGGCCGTCAGGGCCGACGCGCCGAAGACCGCCGCGTACGCCTTCACGGATAGGCGGGGAAGCGGCTCGTGAGGTCGCGGACCCGCGCCCGCCCCCGCTCGCGCACGGCCTCGTCGTCGGGCGCACGGAGCACCTCGCCGATCGTCTCGGCGATCTCCTTCATCTCGCCCTCGTCCATGCCGAGCGTGGCGGGACCGGGCGTGCCGACTCGGATCCCGGAGGTCGTCATGGGCGGGAGCGGGTCGTAGGGGATCGCGTTCTTGTTGAGGGTGATCCCGACGGCGTCGCAGGCGGCCTCCGCGTCGGCGCCGGTGACGCCGATCGGTTGGAGGTCGACGAGCGCGAGGTGTGAGTCCGTGCCCCCGGAGACGAGCCGCAGGCCCTGGTCCTGAAGCCCGGCGGCGAGCGCCCGGGCGCTGCGGACGACCCGCTCGGCGTAGTCGCGGAAGCCCGGCGCCATCGCCTCCTTCAGCGCCACCGCCTTCGCCGCGATGGCGTTCTCGATCGGCCCGCCCTGCATCATCGGGAAGACCGTCTTGTCGATCGCCTTCGCATGCTGCTCGCGGCAGAGGATCATCGCGCCGCGCGGGCCGCGGAGGGTCTTGTGGGTCGTGAACGTGACGACGTCGGCGTGCGGCACGGGGCTCGGGTAGGCGCCGCCGGCGACGAGTCCGATGAAGTGCGCGGCGTCCACCATGAAGATCGCACCGACCTCGTCGGCGATCTCGCGGAACGCGGCGAAGTCGATCGTCCGAGGGTAGGCGGTCGCGCCGGCGACGAGGACCTTCGGGCGGTGCTCCCGCGCGAGGTCCCGGACGCGGTCCATGTCGATGAGCTCCGTGTCCTTGTCGAGCTCGTAGGGGACGACGTTGAACCACTTCCCGGAGAAGTTCACGGGCGAGCCGTGCGTGAGGTGACCGCCGTGCGGGAGGCTCATGCCGAGCAGGGTGTCTCCGGGCTGCATGAACGCGAAGTACGCCGCCATGTTCGCCTGCGCGCCTGCGTGCGGCTGCACGTTCGCGTGCTCGGCGCCGAAGAGCTCCTTCGCCCGCTCGATCGCGAGCGACTCCGTCACGTCGACCCAGCGGCACCCACCGTAGTACCGGCGGAAGGGGTAGCCCTCGGCGTACTTGTTGTTCATCGACGAGGAGAGCGCGGCGAGCACCGCGGGGCTGGTGTAGTTCTCCGACGCGATCAGCCGGATCGTGCTCCGCTCGCGCTCCAGCTCGCCGCGGATCGCATCCGCGACCTCGGGATCGACCCGCTCGAGCTCCTCGACGTCGGCCGCCCACTCCCTCATGTCGTCGCCTCCTCGTCTTCGATCTCGCGGATCAGGTCCAGTCGCCGCACGTGGCGGCCCCCCTCGAACGGCGTCGAGAGCCATCGGTCGACGATCGCGTGCGCGAGCGCCGGGGCAACGATCCGAGCGCCGATCGAGAGGACGTTCGCGTCGTTGTGCTCGCGTGCGAGCGCCGCCGTGAACAGGTCGTTGCAGAGCGCGGCACGCACGCCGCGCACCTTGTTCGCCGCGATCTGCTCCCCCTGGCCCGACCCCCCGAGCACGATCCCGCGATCGGCAGCGCCGTCGCGCACCGCGCGCCCGACCGCCGCGCAGAAGGGCGGGTAGTCGACCGCCTCCTCGGAGTGGGTCCCGAGATCCTCGACCTGGTGCCCCTGCTCCTTCAGGAAGCCCTTGAGGTCCTCCTTCAGCGCGTAGCCGGCGTGGTCGGACCCGATCGCGATCCGCACCTCAGGCCTCCGCCGTCCGCGCGGCGCCCGTGCCCGCGCCGAGCCCCGCGAGGATCTCGTCGACCGCCACGTCGACCTCGAGCGCGATGTGGCGATAGATCTCCATGCCGAGCCCGAGCGGGTCCGCGACGTCGTCCACGAGCGCCGGGTCCCGGTGCCGGTCGGCCTCGGCAAGGCGCGCTCTAACGTCCCCCGTCCCCGGCAGGCCCCGCAGGATCGCCGCGAGCTCCTTGAGCGTGAACGTGCGGGCGGCGGCCGAGGGGTCGAGGGCGAGGATCCCTTCGACGTGCTCGGCCGTCATCCCGAGGATCAGGTCCGCCTCGCGGATCGCCGCCGACGTCAGACGCGACGACCGATGTCCCTCGAGGTCGACGCCACGCTCCCGGCCCGCCAGCCGCGACTCGCGCGTCGCCGGCATGCCATCGTTCGCCCAGGTTCCCGCCGAACGCACGCTGAGGCCGCCGGGGACGAGGTCGGAGCAGGCGGCGGAGAACGCCTCGGCGAGGGGGGACCGGCAGATGTTGCCGGTGCAGACGGCGAGGACGCGCAGCACTCCGGGGAGTCTAACAAAGGGGGTTCCGCGGCCCGGTGGGGCTCACTCGACCTCGCCGAGCACCTCGCGGATCGCCTCGAGCGGCACCGCCCCGTGTCGGATCACCCGTGGCGGCGCGTGCGTCAGGTCGACGATCGACGAGGGGACCTTGTGCCGCGCGGGCCCGGCGCAGAGATAGATGGCCACGCCCTCCCCGAGAGCGGCGACCAGCTCCTCGCACTGGTCCGGCGTCGGCTCGCCGGAGCGGTTCGCGCTCGTCACCGCGAGAGGCCCGGTCCGGGCGAGCAGCGAGAGCGTCATCTCGTGGTCCGGCACGCGGATCCCGACGGTCCCGCCAGCGTCGCCGAGGTCCCACCCCTCCGAAGCCGCGGT
>DATLGG010000019.1:0-10429 GCA_035540615.1 Actinomycetota bacterium
GGAACCACGCAATCGACGGGGGTCGGATCGAGCGTGACTCCGGTGGTCCCGAGGACCGGCGCGATGGGCATCAGAACGAGAGCGATCGATGCCATCGGGATGACGGATCTTCTCATCGAGGATCTCCTTCCACGGCTCATACCTCGTAGGCGATCGTCAGCACGTCTTCCCGCGAGCAGGGCAGGAAGGCGGGGCCGAAGGGACACATCTGCCGGTTCGGCACGCCGGAGGCCCCGAACACGACGACCCGGCCTGCCGCGGCGCGCATCGCCATCGGCCAGTCGTACGCGGACTGTTCGAGGTACGGACCCTCGCGCAGCGGGTGGTCGTACCAGCCGACCCATCGCTTCGCGCCCGTACGGCGGTCGAGCGAGACCGTGGCGATCATGCCTTCGCGCGTCCCCGCCAGTTGGACGTGTCCGGAAGCCGGGTCGAGGGCCCCGACCGGGAAGTAGTCCCCGTCGTCGAAGATGCGCATCGTCTCCCATCGGGCGTCGCGGGCCCAGGCCGTCCAGACGACCGTGCCGCCAGCGGCGTCGAGGGCAACCGCTCCCATCGTTCCGTAGCTCTCCGTCGGGTGACGGCTCAGCCCGGGGAGGTAGACGCGGCTCCGCTCGTGGTCCATGAGCAGGTCGACGGGCTCCTCGACGAAGTGGGCGTGCCTGCCGAGCTCGAACCTCGTCTTCCACCGGAGCGATCCATCCGGGGCGAAGCGAACCACTGAGTGCGGACGCTCCGTGCTGGACGGTTCGCTGCTCGCCCCGGCGAGAACGGCGGAGCCGTCGTCGAGAGCGGCGACGCCGATCGCGGTTCCGGGAAGCTCGTGTTCCCATCGCTGTCGCAGGCCTTGTGATGCGTCGTCCCGAGGCTCCCAGGCCACGACGCTGACCTGCGCGCGGCCCTGAGCGTAGGCGGCCCGCCCGAAGGTGCTGCCCGCCACGACCAACTGGCTCCCGTCGGGGCTCATCGCGATGTGGGAGGGCACGTCGGACGAGGCACGGTCGCGTCCATCGACCTTGAACGGAGCACCGCCGTACATCATCCGCGCGGTGATGTTGCCGGAGCTCGCGTCGAGCGTGAGGAGCGCGAAATCCAGGTCGGCTCCCCCCGAGATGGTCTTGAGGTCGCTCGCTTCGACGGATGCGGCGACGTACAGCTCTCCGGAGGCGGAAGCGGCCACCGCCCGGGCGAGGTCGACACCTCCCGTCGGGCCGTCGTACACGGTGCGCCAACGGCGCTGTCCCGTCGCGGCATCGTAGGCCACGATCAGGACGTCGGCTTTGCCCGACGTGGTGACGTGGCCTGCCACGAAGATCGTCCGGTCATCCGGGCTCATCGCGACGGCGCGCGACCTCGCGTGCCAGTCCTCGGAGGGACCGGGCTCGTGGGCGACCCATAGGCGTTCGCCGGTCACCAGGTCGTAAGCGACCGTCTGCATCTCGAACTTCACCGTGCCGGGCCCGCCGACCCGCTCACCGACCGTGAAGGCACGCGTGCCTGCCCGGTTGACCGCACCCGTGACCGTGAAGTCGTTCGTGTGGTTGGCGAACGGGGCCTCGCCGGTGCCGTTCGTGTACCTGCGTGCCCATTTCTCGCAGCGGTCGTCGATGCCCGGCAAGGCGCAGTCCGCCGCTGATGCGTCATCGATGCCGGACGCTGCTGGTAGCGGGGTCGAGCCGACGACGGCACCCGCCATCGCGATCAGGACGAGTATGCGGATCCTTCCGTTGGTCATCCTCACACCTCGTAGGCGATCGTCAGGAAGTCGTTCTTCGGGCAGGGGGTCGGTGGCAGCAACGGGTTGGGGTTCGGGCAGGTATCCCGGCGCGGGACGTAGGCGTGGCCGAAGATGACGGCCCTCCCGTTGGCAGCTTCGACGCCCGCCGCGAAGTTCCAGTCCGACTGCTCGAGGTAGGAGCCCGAGCGGACGGGATGATCGTGGATCGCGGTCCACCGGCGCGTCCCGGTCGCCCCGTCGATGGCGTACGTGATGACGCGCGCCTCCTTGTTCGCGGAGACGAGGACGTGGCCCGTCGAGGCGTCGAAGCCGGCGACCGGCGAGCCGTCGCGGTCGTAATCGAAGAACAGCGTCAGGTCGTTGCGCGCGTCGTGCAGCGGGCGCCTCCACAGAACCTGACCGTTCGCCGCCCCGAGCATGACGACCCCCGAGGTTCCATCCGCCGAGCCCGCGTTCGGGCTGAGGCCGTGCACGAGGATCCGGCCACGCTGCTCGTCGACGAGGAGCCCCCGTGGGTTCTCCGCGATCGGGAACCGGTCGCCCATCTCGAACCGTGTCTCCCACCGCGTAGCGCCGTCGTCGCCGTCGAGCAGGATCGTCGCGTAGGGATTCGACGAGGTGGCGTTGCTGGCCGCAGCACCGGTCAGCGCGAAGTCCTCACCGACCCGAGCGAACCCGAGGGCGACGCCCCGCAGCTCCCGTGCCCAGGAAAGCCTCCACCCCGCGTCCTCGCTGGGCCGCTCCCAGGTCGCGACCGTGAGGTGCGCACGGTCGGTCCGGTACGACTCGCGTCCGGCGGTCACCCCCGCGAGCGCGACGCGCTTCCCATCGGCCGAGACCGCGATGTGCCGGGGCTCGTCGGCGGAGGCGTAGGTCGTGCCGTCGATGGCGAAGGTGCCGCCCGCGTACGTCGTGGTCCGCTGAACCTCGCCGGTCTCTGCGTCGAGGTCCAGCAGGCCGAAGTCCAGGTCGCGTGAGGGACCGCCCTCCCTCACCGGAAGAGCGGAGGCCCCGAGGCCTGCGGCCACCAGCACGCGCTGTCCATCCGGCGAAACCGCGAGCGCGTGCGCGTCGTCGTACCGCCGGGCGGGACCGTCGTAGACGGTGCGCCATCGACGCTGACCGTTCGTGGCGTCGTACGCCGCGATCAGAAGGTCGCGCCGATCCTCTGACCCTGCGGACCCGTCGGCGACGGCGCCGAGGACGTAGACGGTCGTTCCGTCCGGGCTCACCACGATGTCTCGCGCCTGGGTCTCCCAACCGGGCTGGTGCGGCGGCTCGTGCGCGACCCAGCGCCGGGCGCCCGTTCGAACGTCGTAGGCGACGGTCTGGAGCTGCCGCCTCAGGTCGGAGGAGAAGTCGTAATGGTTCCCGAACGCGAATGCCACGTCACCGGCCGGCGACAGCGCACCACCGATCGCGACGTCGTGACTGCTCCGGGCGAAGGGAGCCTCGCCCTCGGTCTTCGTGTGGTGCGCCACCCAGTCCTCGCAGCGGTCGTCTAGGCCGGGCACGGGGCAGTCCGCGGCCACCTGTGCCCCGGCCGGTAGAGGCGCTAGCAAGCTGCCCAGCACCGCAACGAGGATCGCCGCACTGGATCGACGAATGACTGGGACGATCGCGAACGTAGCTTTCCTGCTCGGGCTCATGCCGTTTCCCTCCCTCTGATCCTGCCGGGGCGACGAGATCCTTGCCCCCCGGTGGAACTGCCCCGGGGGATTCGTCAGGTTGTGCTCGGTTTCCTGCCTGCTTCGCCAAGTCCTGGCGAGCGTGGCCACGCCATCCGCCATTCACGAGGCATATCCCCGTGCGGCCAGCATCCGTTCCAGCTCTGTCTTCGATCGGGCGCCGATCTTGCGGCGGAGCGCCGCGATCCTGCGCTGCGTCGTCCGCATACTCATCCCGAGGATCGCGGCCATGTCCTCCGTGTTCGTGCCGCGGGCGAGGAGGCGCGCCAACGGCTCGTCGACGGGCTCCAGTCCCGGCGCGGCGCTCCCTCCGTTGAGGATGTGCGCTGCCTCGTCCGGCATGAGCGGGACCATCGCCATGGTGATGGCTCGTCCTCGCCAGCGCTCAGGGACCGCGGCCGGGTCGAGGAACAGCCACCCCGGCGGCGGGGGCGGCAGACGGTCGGCTCCAGGACGCTCCTCAGAGCGGGCCATACCCCTCCTCGAAGTGCGGATCGTCGCTGGGCTCTTCAGCGGTTCCCTCGACCGGGTCCGGTGGTTCGGCGATCGGGGCCGATCCGTACGACAGGATCTCCGGGCCCTCGGATGCAGGGTCGTTCGCTGCTCGGTCGTGAGCGGGTCGGCGGTTCGGTCCTGGCCGCATGACCCGATCCTGCCGGGGCTCGGCGAGGGCGCCAACTGTGGAACCTACGGGGTTTTCTCGGCCCGCTGCGGCGAGCGGAGCGCCAGCGCGAGGGCGGTGCGGTTGGTTACGTCCAGCTTCCGCAGGAGGTTCGCCACATGGAACTCGACGGTTCGGGTCGACACGAAGAGCGCCTCGGCGATCTCCCGGTTCGTCCTGCCCTCCGAGACCAGCTCGGCGACCTCCCGTTCGCGAGGCGAGAGCTCACGACCGTAGGCGGGACGCCCTCCGGCGCGGGGCGCGGAGATGCCGTGGCGTCGGAGCATCGCCCGGAGGCGGCCGGCGTCCCACGCGGCCCCGAGCCGTTCGAAGTCCTCCAGGGCGGAGATCAGCAGGTCTCGGCCGGCCCTTCGCCCGCTCAGCAGCAGGACGTTTCCCCTGGCGGCGTGAGCTCGCGTGGCGTCGTACGGCCGGCCCAGCTGCTGCCACGTCTTCTCGGCCGCGGCGAACCCTCGCTCGCTGGCATCGAGATCGCCCCGGACCTCCGCGATCATCCCGCGTGAGACCGTGACGGCGGCCCGGGTCGCGACCGCGAGACCACCGCGGATCCCGAGCGCTGCCTCGGCGACCAGCCGCTCGGCGGCCGCGACGTCGCCCGCGTGGACCTGGGCTTCCACGGCCACGGGCAGCATCTCTCCCGCCCAAGCCCACACCCCTTTCCGTCGGATGGCATCGAGCACCAGGCCGACCTCGGTCATCGCGGTCTCCGGATCGGCCCGCATCAGCGCCAGCCGAGCGAGCCCCGCTCGTGCGGCCGTGAGCAGCGGTAGCCAGGCGGCCAGCTCGGCCGTCTCGGCGACGGAGGCCAGCAGATCACGGGCCTCGCCGGCCGATCCGCGGACGAGGGAGAGAAGGCCTCGCACCAGGTCGGCGTCCGCCGCCGGCCCGGCCGAAGCGGCCGAGGCGCTGAGCTCGGTAGCTCGCTCGTCCAGGCCCACCCACGCGCCTTGGGCCCAGGCCAGCGCGATCTCGATCGCCTGGAGATGGCTCGCGAACCGCTCGTACCGCAGCTCCCCGGCCAGCTCGGCGCAGCGTTCGGCGAACCTGCGCGCGCGGTCGTAGTGCCCGAGGTAGAGCGCCGCCTCGGCGAGGTTGTGGAGCACGCGAACGAGCTCTCGCCGTTGCTCGAGCCCCGGTCCGGGCGGCGGCAGGTCATCGATCGCGCGCCATGCGTCCCGGTGTCCGAGGTACAAGAGCGTTGCGGCCCGGTCCCCGACGACCGCCGCCCTCGTCGCCGGATCGGGCGTTGCTTCGACGACCTCCACCGCGCGCTCCGCCCAGCGCAGGTGGGACGCTTTCGGCTCGAGCGTCGTCGGCAAGGCGAGGTTCGCCAGCGCCCGCGCGACGAAGTCGGGCCGGTGGCGGAGCTCCTCGACGGCCAGCTCGAACTGGATCTCGGCGTCCGCCCCGCGGCCCGCCTGCACGAGCAGGCGGCCCAGCGCGAGCCGGAGCTCCCCGCGACGGTCGGGCGGGAGGTCATCCCGGAGGATCGCCTCGAGGAGCGGGATCGCGTCCACGTGTGCGAGCGCGTGAAGCGCCGCGGTGGCGAGCTGGAGCCCGAGACGCGCGCGTGTCTCCGGGTCGAGGTTCTCGACCCGGAGGGCGTCGGCGAGCACGCGCACGGCCGTCGCGTCGTCGCCACGCTCGAGCGCGAGCCCCGCGGCCTTCTCGGCGTAGTCCACCAGCTCGGCCGTGCGACCCGCTTCGCCGAAGTGACGCGCGATGCGTGCGAACGGCGGAGGGTCCTGCTCCTCGAGCGCCTCCGCGGCTCGCAGATGGAGCTCGCGTCGACGGGGCGACGGAAGGACCGCCTCGATCGCCTCGCGGGTGAGCGAGTGGCGCACGTCGAACGAGCCGGGCGGATCGTCCTCGAGGAGCCCCGCCTCGACCCCTTCCGACAATGCCGCCACGCGAGGTCCGGGGGACAGCCTGGACACGCGGCCCAACAGGCCCTCGTCGGCGGCATCCCCAAGGATCGCTGCAGCCTCCACGACGAGGCGCGCTTCGCGCGACAGGCGGCCGAGACGCTCGAGGACGAGCCCGCGCAGCGCATCCGGGAGCGCGATGTTCTCGATCGCGCGGCGGGCCCAGGCGCCGCCCTGACGAACGATGTCGCGACGATCGCGCAGGAGCCGGATCAGCTCTTCGACCGCGAGCGGCAACCCGTCGCTCCTCTCGTGCAGATAGCCGGCGAACGCCGGGGAGACGTGGTCGACCTCCAGGATCGCCGAGACGAGCGCGCCGACCTCCTCCCGCGAGAGCGGGCGGAGCCCGATCGTCGCGCCGAGGACCCCCCTCGGCAGGCGCGTCCGCAGGAGGTCGATGCCGAGATCGGAGGGAAGGTCGTCGGGACGGTACGTGAGGCAGATCGCGAGCCCCTCAGGCATGTCCGGGACCAGGAAGCGGAGCAGGTCTGCGGTCGACCGGTCCGCCCAGTGGAGATCCTCGAGCACCAGGAGGCAGGGTCCGATCCGCTCGAGCAGCTCCCTGATCGCCCGGAAGACGCGATGCCGGCTCGCTGCGGCGGTGCCGGCTCGCGGCGGCGCCGGAGGAAGCCGCTCTGCGAGCTCGGGGAGGAGCTCGTGGAGGGCGCCGGCGTTGCTGGTGAGCTCCGCGTCCCGCGGCAGCGCCGCGATGCACCCCCGCAGGGCCTCCACCACCGGCCCGAGGGGGAAGGGCTCCCGGAGGTCGTGGCAGCGGCCCAGCAGCGTCGGGAGCGGGTCGACCGCCTGCACCGCTTCCTGGACGAGGCGGGTCTTCCCGATCCCGGGCTCTCCCTCGATCACGACGACCGCCGGGGGGGACGCGACGGTGTCGAGCAGGAGCCCGAGCTCCCGGTCACGGCCGACGAGCGACGGTGACGAGGCCCGCGTCGGCGCGTCCGTCGGGCCGGCTGTTCGGCGTGCGGTCGGGACCTCCACGGCTGACAGGGTTCGCCACCGGAGGCGGGCATTCCTGCCGGGCGGGGGAGAGCGATGTGCCTGATTCGTCCCGGTTACCGCGGGGTAGGTTTCCTGGTGGACCCGCACGGAAGGAGGCTCGCATGAGGAAGGCAGCGATCATCCTGGCCCTGGCGCTCCCGCTGGGGCTCGCACCGGCGTCCGCCGGTGAGCGCGGCGGGAAGGCCGTCCAGGGCTTCTCCGTCGACCCGGAGGTGTTGTGTGAGATCCGAGACCAGTGGATCGACCAGCTGCTCGCCGAGAACCCTCGGGGCGGCTGGGTCCCGATGAAGATGGAGCCCACCGACCAACAGCTTGCGATGATCGGGCTCCCGCCGGCGAACGTCCTGAGGTCTCGTTCGTACGAGCAGCCGACGATCGTGGCGGCCGACGGCCGGACCGCGACGATCTCGATGGCCGAGCTCCAGGCCGCGATGCGCGCGCAGCCCGTCGCCGCCTACGCGGGGACCGGCTGCCTGGGCATCCGGCCCGGCGCCTGGCTCCTGCTCCTCGACCAGGGCGTGAGCTGGTGCAGCCTCGCCCACGTCTACGGCTCGCCCGGGAGCTACGACATCAGCACCGCCGGCCACTGCGGCAAGACCGGCACGACCGCGACGGTGATCGCGGCCTTCGGCAATCGCGGCGGCATCGCCGGACCGGTGCTCCTCGACTTCGGGAAGTTCGCGAAGTCGCAGGACGGCGGGCTCGGGAAGGACTGGGCGCTGATCGACATCTACAGCTCGGCGCAGGGTCTCGTGAGCCCGACGATGTGCTTCTGGGGCGGCCCGAAGGGGATGTACACGAAGACCGGTGACGTCGCCGCGTTCAACTGGGGCGGCAAGGGCCCGAGCGTGAGCGTCACGCCCGATCCGCTCCTCGCCCAGGGCGTGGCCCACTACGGGCACGGCCTCGGTGTCGGCCTCGGTGGGACGCCGCGAGCCGGCGCGGCGATCGCCTGGCGGTCGACGCACTTCATGTTCACGGGCGCGATCTCCCCGGGTGACTCCGGCTCCGGCAGCAATGCGGTGGTCGGCGACATGACCAGCGGGGGCCCGATGGAGGCCGCCGGGATCAACACCCACCTGTGGATCGACCCGATCATGCGCAGTGGGATCGGGATCATGGGCGGCACGCGCGCGACCCAGGTGACGGGGACGCTGGCCAACGGCCAGCTGATCCCGTACCCGGCGCCGTGCGCCGGCTGCCCCGGTTAGCACGAGCGTGACGGCAGGCTCCCGGCTCGACCGGGGGCCTGCCGTCCCCACGCCTGACCCGTCGGGCCCCGGTGGGCGGTTGCTAGACTCGCCGGCGTGCCGGTCGAGATCGACATCGAACACGTCGCGCGTCTCGCGCGGCTCGCGCTGACCCCTGAGGAGCTCGAGCGCTTCCGCACGCAGCTCCCGATGATCCTCGAGCACGCGGAACGTGTGGGGGAGGTCGCCGCGCAGGACGTTCCTCCGACCGGCCATCCGGTGCCGCTGACGAACGTCTACCGCGAGGATGAGCCGCGGCCGTCGCTCGCGCACGAGGAGGCGCTCGCGAACGCGCCCGAGACGGAGGACGGCCGCTTCAAGGTGCCGCGCATCACCGAGGCGGAGTCGTAGTGGCGCTGTCCGACCGGACGGGCCACGAGCTCACCGAGCTCCTGCGCTCGAAGGAGGTCTCCGCGCTCGAGATCGTCGAGTCGTGCCTCGACCGCGGCGACGCGATCGACGACCGGGTCCAGGCGTTCCTCGAGCGAACGCCGGAGCTCGCGCGCGAGCAGGCGGGGGAGATCGATGTTCGACTGGCCTCGGGCGAGGATCTCCCACCGGCCGCGGGGATCCCCCTGGCGCTGAAGGACGTCTTCACGACGCGTGGCGTCACCACGACGTGCGGCTCGCAGATCCTCCGCTCCTACGTGCCCCCGTACGACGCGACCTGCTGGGCACGGCTGCGCGCTGCGGGCTCGCCGCTGCTCGGCAAGACGAACTGCGACGAGTTCGCGATGGGCTCGTCCAACGAGAACTCCTCGTTCTTCCCGACACGGAACCCGTGGGATCTCGAGACCGTGCCGGGCGGGTCCTCCGGCGGATCGGCGGCGGCGGTGGCGGTGGGCGAGGCGGTCTGGGCGCTCGGAAGCGACACCGGTGGCTCCGTCCGTCAGCCGGCGGCGCTGTGTGGTGTGGTCGGGATGAAGCCGACGTACGGCCTCGTGTCCCGCTACGGGCTGATCGCGTTCGCATCCTCTCTGGACACCGTCGGCACCTTCACGCGGGACGTCCGGGACTGCGCCACGCTGCTCTCGACGATCGCCGGGCACGACCCGATGGACTCGACCTCGCTCCCGGAGCCCCCGCGGGACTACACCGGGGGGTTGGACCAGGGTGTTCGCGGGCTGCGGGTCGGCGTCCTCCGCGACTGGTTCGGTGAGGGGCTCCAGCCGGGCGTTCGGTCGGCCGTGGAAGGCGCGATCGAGCGCCTCGCCGGACTCGGTGCCGAGATCGGCGAGGCGTCCTTGCCGAACGCGGAGTACGCGCTCTCGGCTTACTACCTGATCGCGCCGGCGGAGTGCTCCTCGAACCTCGCGCGCTACGACGGCGTCCGCTACGGCCATCGGGCCGAGGATCCGCGCGACGTCCTCGACATGCACCTGCGGACGCGCGGCGAGGGCTTCGGCCAGGAGGTCAAGCGCCGCATCATGCTTGGCACGTACTCCTTGTCGGCGGGGTACTACGACGCCTACTACGGACAGGCACAGAAGGTCCGGACACTCGTGATCCGCGACTTCGAACAGGCCTTCGCTTCGTACGACCTCCTGCTCTCGCCGACCTCGCCGACGGTCGCGTTCCGGATCGGCGAGAAAGCCGACGACCCGCTGGCGATGTACCTCTCCGACATCTTCACGATCCCGGCGAACCTCTCGGGTGTCCCCGCGATCTCGATCCCGTGCGGGCTCGGCGAGGGCGGCCTTCCCGTCGGTCTCCAGCTCATGGGGCGGACCCGGGACGAAGCGACGGTCCTCCGCGCGGCCTACGCACTCGAGCAGGACCTCGGTTTCGACGCGCGACCAGCGCTCCTGACGGAGGTGGCATGAGCCAGCGGCCGGTCGCCCGTCAGTTCGGCCGCGTCGCCGACATCTACGCCGAGGCCGAGATGCGCCGCTACCCGCCCGACCTCGTGCTCGGGCTCGCGGATCCCGACCACGAGGACCATCACCTCGATGTCGGCACCGGCCCGGGCACGCTCGCCCGGATGATCGCGCCGCACGTGCGCTGGAGCGCCGGGACCGACGTCACACCCGAGATGGTGGATCTCTGCACGACGCGCGCGCCGGCGACCGCGTGCGTGATGGCCGACGCCCACCGACTGCCGTTCGATGCCGCGACCTTCACGCTCGTCA
>DATLGG010000020.1:0-3162 GCA_035540615.1 Actinomycetota bacterium
CGATCATCACGGTCCTCGTCCTCACCGGATTCCGTGAGGCCGTCCTCAACGCGATCCCCATGGCGATGAAGAAGGCGATCGGGATCGGGATCGGCCTGTTCATCGCGTTGATCGGGCTGGTGAACGCCGGCATCGTCGTGCATCCGGAAGCCGGGCAGCCGATCCTGCACATCGCGAGCGACCTGACGACCCTGCGGATCCTCACCTTCGTGGTCGGTCTCGTCTTGACGTCGGCGCTGGTGGCTCGGCGAGCACGAGGGGCGCTGCTGATCGGCATCCTCGGCACGACGGTATTCGCCATCGCGATCAACTACCTCTTCGGCGGTCAGGGCATCTGGGAGGGCCTGCCGGGGGTCGGACTCCTGCCGACGGCGATCGCGCAATCGCCGGACTTCTCGCTCGTGGGGCAGTTCTCGTTCGACGTCTTCCGCGTGGTCGGCGTCGCGACGGCTCTCGCCCTGATCCTCTCGGTGATGCTCTCCGATTTCTTCGACACGATGGGCACGGTCATCGGCTTGGGGGACCAGGCGGGGCTGCTCGATGAAGACGGTCGGCTGCCGGGGATCCGGAGGGTCCTGCTGGTGGACTCGCTGGGTGCGGTCGCGGGCGGGGCCGCGTCGTCCTCGTCGAACACCACCTATATCGAGAGTGCCGCAGGCGTGGCCGAAGGCGGCCGGACGGGCCTGACCGCCGTGGTCGTCGGGATCCTCTTCCTGCTGGCGATGTTCCTATCCCCGTTGGCGGGCGTGATCCCTCCGGAGGCGACGGCGCCCGTCCTGGTCATCGTCGGCTATTTCATGATGCAGCACGTGCGCGACATCGAGTGGGCGGACCCAGGCATCGGGATCCCTGCGCTGCTGACGGTGATCCTCATGCCGTTCACCTTCAGCATCACGAACGGCGTCGCCGGCGGCTTCCTCGCCTACACGGTGATCGCGTTGCTGCGGGGACGCTGGCGGGACGTACACCCGCTCATGTACCTGGTCTCGGCTGTGTTCATCTGGTACTTCGCCGGGGGTTATGTGGCCTGAGGGGGTCCGTACGCCGGAAGGGGGCGCCTGCGGGCGCCCCCTTCCGTGCTCGTCCTCCTAGACCAGCTCCGGCTCCCAGTCCCGCAGCCATCGCGCGGCCGCCGCGATCACGGCCGCTCCCCCCGCGAGGCCGATCAGACGCCCGACCATCGAGCGCCGGAACGCCGGGAGCCGGGTGATGATCGGCGCGGAGACGATGAGCCCGGTCGCCAGCGCCTTCCGCAGCCGCTGTCCCTCCGGCGAGGCGAGGTAGAGCTTCACGCTGTCGACGCGCGAGACGATGCGATCCGTCGCGCCGTCGAGGGTCTGTGCCATCAGAACGCCCCCCTGCGGGCCCCGCGCCCCGCCACGGCGCGCCACACGAGCAACGCGAGGATCGCTCCGATGATCGAGCCCAGGAGGCCGGCCGGGCTGAACTCGCCGTCGCTCTCCAGCAGCACGTTCGCCAGGAACCCTCCGACCACCGAGCCGATCAGGCCGAGCAGCAGCGTCCCGCCCCAGCTCATGCGGTCACGGCCGGGCACCAGCAGTCGCGCGAGCGCACCCGCGACCAGGCCGATGAGCAACCACCAGACGATCTCCATGGAACCTCCTCCGCTCGGTATGCGGTGACCTTGCCCAGCGCTCCCAGCCAGGAAACCTAGCGGCGCGCGAGCTCACGCACGACCGCAGGCAGGATCCCGCCCTCCTGCACGTACCGGACCTCGGTCTGGGTGTCGAGGCGGCACCGGACCTCGAAGCGGATCTCGGTCCCGTCGTCGCGACGGGCCACGATCGGGATCGTCATGCCCGGAGCGAGGTCACCGACCTCGAGGTCGAAGGTCTCCCGTCCGGTCAGGCCGAGCGACTCGCGCGACTCCCCATCGAGGAACTGCAGGGGCAGGACGCCCATCTGCGCGAGGTTGCTGCGGTGGATCCGCTCGTAGGACTCCGCGATCACCGCGCGGACCCCCAGGAGTGCCGTGCCCTTCGCCGCCCAGTCGCGGCTCGACCCGGCGCCGTACTCCGTTCCGGCGAGCACGAGCAGGGGCGTGTCCTCCTCTCGGTAGCGCATCGCCGCCTCGTAGATCGATGTCTGCTCCCCCGACGGGAGGTGGATCGTCACCCCGCCCTCGGTTCCGGGGGCCAGCAGGTTCCGCAGGCGGATGTTGCCGAAGGTTCCGCGGACCATGACCTCGTGGTGCCCGCGCCGGGCCCCGTACGAGTGAAGGCGGCGGCGCTCGACGCCGCGCTCCTGGAGCCAGCGTCCGGCGGGTGAGTCCGGTGGGATCGTGCCGGCGGGCGAGATGTGGTCGGTCGTGACGGACCCGCCGACCGAGACGAGGACCCGTGCGCCCCGCAACGCCTTCGGCGGCTCGGGCTCGGGCCCGATGTGCGCCACGAACGGAGGCTCGGTGATGTAGGTCGAGTCGGGATCCCACTCGTACAGCTCGCCCTCCGGGATCGGGAGCGAGCGCCAGCGCTCGTCCCCGTCGAAGATCTGCGCGTAACGTTCCCGGTATGCCTCCGGGTCGAGCGCGCCGGCGACGACCTCGGCGACCTCCTCCGAGCTCGGCCAGATGTCGCGGAGGTAGACCGGCTGCCCCTCCGTGTCGAGCCCGAGCGGCTCAGTCGTCAGGTCGATGTCGACCGTCCCGGCGAGCGCGTAGGCGACGCAGAGCGGCGGCGAGGCGAGGAACGACATCCGGACCTGCGGGTGGATCCGGCCCTCGAAGTTCCGGTTGCCCGAGAGCACGGCGGCAGCCGAGATCGCGTGCTCGTCGATCGCGCGCGCGATCGGTTCGGGCAGGGGCCCGGAGTTACCGATGCAGGTCGTGCAGCCGAACCCGACGAGACCGAAGCCCAGGCGCTCCAACGGCTGGAGCAGCCCCGCGTTGCGGAGGTAGTCCATGACGACCGGCGACCCCGGCGCCATGCTCGTCTTCACGAACGGCTTGACCGACAGTCCGCGCTCGACGGCGGCGCGCGCGAGCAGCCCCGCCCCCACCATCACCGACGGGTTCGAGGTGTTGGTGCAGGAGGTGATCGCCGCGATCACGACCGCGCCGTCGCGAAGCTCCTCGGTCGCGCCGTCGAGCTCGACGGGAGCGCTGCGGAACGGCGGCTCATCGCCTGCGGGAGGCTCGCCCCC
>DATLGG010000021.1:0-5589 GCA_035540615.1 Actinomycetota bacterium
CTGGTGGCCTCCTGGGCGGGGTTCGCGATCTCCCGTCTGCCCCGGCGAGCCGCGGCAACGGTCGTCGTCGCCTCGCTCCTCGCGCTGATGATCCCGGCGACCGCCCTGCTCGTGAGCCGGTTCGCGCTCTTCCGGACCCTCCAGCTGACCGACACCTTCGTCCCGCTGGTCGCCCCCGCCCTGATCGGGACCTCGCCGTTCTACGTCCTGCTGTACGCGTGGAGCTTCCGCCGGCTCCCCACCGAGCTGCTCGAGGCGGCACGGCTCGAGGGGCTCACGCCGTTCCAGACGTGGCGGCGCGTGGCGATGCCGCTCGTCCGCCCGGTGACGGTGGCGGTGGGCGTGCTGGCGTTCGTCGTCACCTGGAGCAACTTCCTGGACCCGCTGATCTACCTGTTCGACGAGCAACGCTTCACGCTCCCCCTCGGCCTGCGCGCGCTGGCGCGGCTCGAGCCGCGGAACTTCCCGCTGTTCCTCGCGGGCGCGGTGACCGCGACGGCGCCGGTGGTGGCGGCGTTCCTCGTCGTGCAGCGGTTCTTCCTCGGACGGGAGGCGCGGTGGCTCCGAAGCTGAGGCGGACCGCGGTCGCACTCGTCGCTGCGCTCGTGACCGTGGCGTGCGGCGGCACGGGCGAGGTCGCCGATGGAGACGCGGTGCGCTTCCTCGTCTTCGGCGACCCGGAGGAGCTTCGCGGGTACCGCGACGCGATCGCGGCCTTCCACGAGCGGGAACCGGAGGTGCGGGTGCAGCTCGTCGAGGCGAGCGACCGCGACGACCTGATCGCTCGGCTGTCGACGTCGATCGCCGGCGGGTCGCCGCCGGACCTGTTCCTGATCAACTATCGGTTCTTCGGTCAGTTCGCCGCGAAGGACGCGCTCGCGCCGGCCGGGCCGCGGCTGGACGCGTCGGGTTCGCTCGACGAGGAGGACTTCTACGAGGAGCCGATGGAGGCGTTCCGGTGGGAGAACGAGCTGATGTGCCTCCCGCAGAACGTCTCGAGCCTCGTCGTCTACTTCAACCGCGACATGTTCGAGGCGGGCGGGGTGCCGCTGCCCGAGCCGGGCTGGACGTGGGAGGAGTTCGTCGACGCCGCCGCTGCGCTGACCGTCGACGACAACGGCGATGGGACGGCGGAGGTGCACGGCGTCGGGATCGAGCCCTCGATCATCCGCGTGGCCCCCTTCGTCTGGTCGAACGGCGGCGACCTGGTCGACGACGAGGAGCGGCCGACCCGGCTCGCGCTCGACTCGCCCGAGGCGAAGGAGGCGCTCCAGCGGCTGTTCGACCTCGGGCGCATCGGCGTGATGCCGAGCGAGGAGGAGCGCGAGGCCGAGGACGAGGAGACGCGCTTCCTCAACGGCCGGCTGGGCATGGTGCTTTCCTCGCGCCGCTCGACCCCGAACTTCCGCTCGATCACCGCCTTCGAGTGGGACGTCGCGCCGCTGCCGGTGATGGGCGAACCCGCGGGGATCCTCCACTCCGACGCGTACTGCATGACGGCGGCCTCCGGGCGGAAGGACGACGCCTGGCGGTTCGTCGAGTTCGCGCTCGGCGCGGAGGGACAGCGGATCGTCGCGGCGAGCGGACGGACGGTCCCATCGCTGCGGGAGGTCGCGGAGTCGGAGGCCTTCCTCGACCCGAGCGTGCCGCCCGCGAGCTCACGGGTCTTCCTCGACACGATCCCCTACATCCGGCGGGTGCCGAACATCTCGACCTGGCCCGAGATCGAGGACGCGGCTGAGGGGATCATCGAGCTCGGCCTGCTCGAGGGGCACTCGGTCGACCGGGTCGTCTCGCAGCTGATCGAGGTGACGAGGCCGATGTTCGCGCGCGCCGAGCGGTAGCCGGTGGCGGGGCTCGCGTTCCGGGACGTTCACAAGGACTACGGGGTCGCGCACGCCCTCCGCGGGGTGGACCTCGAGGTCGCCGAGGGTGAGCTGCTCGTGATCGTCGGGCCGTCGGGGAGCGGGAAGAGCACGGCCTTGCGCGTGGCGGCTGGACTGGAGCCGGTGAGCTCCGGGCGGGTGCTGATCGGGGGACGGGACGTGACCGACCTGCCCCCGGCCGCGCGGAACGTCGCGATGGTCTTCCAGTCCTACGCGCTCTTCCCCCACCTCGACGTGAGCGAGAACATCGGCTTCGGCCTGCGGGCGAGGCGCGTGCCGCGGGAGGAGGCGCGGCGACAGGTGATGGAGGCGGCGGAGCTGACGGGATGCGCCGACCTGCTGGATCGCCGGCCCGACCAGCTCTCCGGGGGGGAGCGGCAGCGGGTGGCGCTCGCCCGCGCGCTCGCCCACGAGCCGGACGTGTTCCTGCTCGACGAGCCGCTCTCCAGCCTCGACCTTCAGCTCAGGGTCGAAACGCGAGCGGAGATCAAGGCCCTGCACCAGCGGCTGGGGAGCACGATGCTCTACGTCACCCACGACCAGCTGGAGGCGCTCTCGATCGGCGACCGCGTCGCGGTGCTGCACGCCGGCGAGGTCCAGCAGGTCGGGACCCCGGAGGAGGTGTATCGCCGCCCGACGAACCGCTTCGTCGGGGAATTTCTCGGCAGCCCCAGGATGAGCATCCTTGAAGGTCAGGTGGAGGGTGAGGTCCTGCGCGCGGGTCCATTCGAGGTGCCCTTGCCCGGGGCGGCCGCCGCCCTGACCGGCCGCGCCGTCGAGGTGGGGATCCGGCCCGAGCACTTCCAGGTGGACGAGGGGGGGCCCCGGCTCGAGGTGCAGGTGGTCGAGAGCGCCGGGAGCGACGTCTACGTCCACCTGCGGGCCGGGGATCGGGCGGTGGTGGCCCGGTTGGCCTCGGGGATCCGGCCTTCGGTCGGGTCGAGGCTCCCGCTGTCCATCGTGGACGGGGGCGTCCACCTGTTCGACCCGAAGACCGGGGAGGCGCTGTGGCCGCGACCCTGACGTCCGAGCGCCGGCGGCTGTGGATGCTGCTCCTCCCCTACCTCGTGGGACTCGTCGCGCTCGTCGCGGCCCCGGCGGCCGTCACGTTCGCGCTGTCGCTCTTCGACTACGACCTGGTTCGCCCGGCTCGTTGGGCCGGCGGAGCGAACTTCGCCGAGCTCGCGCGGGACGGCGTGTTCCACATCTCGCTCCGGAACTCGCTGATGTTCGCGCTCTTCGCGGTCCCGCTGCGGCTGCTGGGCGCGCTCGGGCTCGGGCTGCTCCTGCACCGGCGCTTCCGCGGGGTCGGCGCGTACAGGACCGCGGCGTACCTGCCGACGGTCGTTCCCGACGTCGCCTACGCGCTCCTGTGGCTGTGGATCCTGAACCCGCTGTACGGGCCGCTGAACCTGTTCCTCGAGGGGGTGGGCCTGCCGAGCCCGCAGTGGCTGACGAAACCGGCCGCGGCCCAGGCGGCGGTGGTGTTCATGAGCCTGTTCCAGATCGGCGAGGGCTTCCTCGTGGCGATGGCGGTACGGCAGATGATCCCCGGTGACCTCTACGAGATGGCGGCGGTCGAGGGGGCGCGCCCGTGGCACGTCTTGCGGAGGGTGACGCTGCCCATGATGGCGCCGGCGCTCCTGCTGCTGCTGGCGCGCGACACGATATACAGCTTCCAGTACAACTTCGTCCCCGCGCTCGTGGTTACCGGCGGTGGCCCGCCGCCGTACGCAACCACGTACCTGCCGCTCTTCGTCTACCGCACGGGCTTCGAGTACCTGCGCTACGGCTACGCCGCCGCCGCCACGCTCGTGATGTTCGCCGTCACGGCCCTGATCGTCCTGATCCAGTGGCAGATCGTGAAACGCTGGCGCCGCGCCTTCACCACGATCTGATCGGGCTCACGGATGCTTCGGCCCGCGACGACGCGGCGTCACTGCAGCCGACGAACCAGCGGCGAGATCGCCGACGGGCCGCTTAGGCTTCGCCGGCCTGCCGCCGGGCTCCGAGAGCGAGGGCGATGTCGGTGAGCTGCTGCCGCATCCCCTTCAGGGCGTACCAGCCTCCAGCCGATCCTTCCATCCGGCGCTACACCCCGGCGCCGCAGCGGGTGGCGAGGAACCTCGCCAGATGCTCGAGGGCCTCGCGGGGGGAGCCATCAGGGAGGCGGGCCGCTTCGGCCAGGGCTCCACGAACCTCATCGGCCACCGCCTCGCGCGCCTCGTCGAGGGTTCGCTCCGAGCGGACGATCTCCAGGGCGCGGTGGAACCGGTCGCCCTCCAGCTCCTCATCCCCGAGCAGGTCCCGGAGCTCGTCGCCGTCGTCGGACTTCAGCGCGAGGATCACGGGCAGGGTGTAGACCCCCTCCTTCAGGTCGACCCCGGGCTCCTTCCCCAGCGTCTCCTCGTCGGAGATCAGATCCATGATGTCGTCGGAGAGCTGGAACGCCATACCCAGCCCCTCGCCGAACCTCGCGAGCGATCCCTGCACGTCGGGGTCGGCGCCGGAGAGGATCCCGCCGACCTGGCACGAGGTCGCGATGAGCGACGCCGTCTTCCGTCCGATCACGTGCCGATAGGTCGCCTCGTCGATGTCCACGCGGCCAGCGACCTCCACCTCCCCGATCTGCCCCTCGGCGACCTTGCCGATCGTCACCGCGAGGAGCTTCGTGACCTCACGTCCGAGCTCCGAGGCGACCTCCGACGACTTCGCGAACAGGAAATCGCCCGTGAGGATCGCGACCGTGTTCCCCCACCGCGCGTTGACGGAGGGGATGCCGCGACGGAAGCGCGCCTCGTCGATCACGTCGTCGTGGTAAAGCGTGGCCAGGTGCGTGAGCTCGACGGCGACCGCCCCCGTGATCAGCCGCGGGTCCTCCGGGTTGCCGAAGTGGCCGCTGAGGAGCGCGAGCATCGGACGGAAGCGCTTCCCCCCGGCGTCGATCAGGTAGCGCCCGGCCTCGGCGACGAGGCGCGTCTCGCTCCGAACCGCCCGGTGGAGCGCATCCTCGACCTCGTCGAGCCGGGAGCGGACCGCTCGCTCGAGCGCGGGGTCCGGAGCGACGAGGTCGCGGCTGAGCGCGCGGCTCACGCCGTCACCACCGGAGGACCGACGCGGCGTCGAGGACGTCGAGGAGCACTCCCGGGAAGACGCCGAGGACGAGCGTGACGATCGCCGCCACCGCGAGGGCGACGCCGGGCCCGGCGGCCGGCTCGAGCGCCGTCTGCTCCTCCGGCTCCTGCATGTACATCAGGACGATGACGCGCAGGTAGAAGAAGGCGGCGACGACGCTCGCCAGGACGGCGACGACCACGAGCATCCAGTCGCCGGCGTCGACGGCAGCGCGGAAGACGAGGAGCTTGCCCATGAAGCCGGCGGCCGGAGGGAGACCGGCCAGCGAGAGCAGGAAGAGCGTCAGCAGCGCGGCGAGGAGCGGGCTCCGGCGGGCGAGCCCGGCGTACGAACCGAGCGAGGTCGCCTGCTCCCCGCGACGCGACACGAGCAGGACGACGCCGAACGCGCCGATCACCATCGCGGCGTACGCGGCGAGGTAGAACATCGCCCCCGAGATCCCCTGCTGGTTCGCCGCGACGACACCCACCAGGACGAACCCCGCGTGGGAGATCGACGAGTACGCGAGCATCCGCTTGATCTCGGTCTGGGCGATCGCGAGCGTCGAGCCGATCACCATGCTGAGCGC
>DATLGG010000022.1:0-2316 GCA_035540615.1 Actinomycetota bacterium
GCTTCGCTCAGGCCGTGGGGCAGGTCGTGAAGGCGGCCTCCCGAGACGAGGCTCGCCCGATCCTCACCGGCGTGCTCCTCGAGGCGAACCGTGAGGGACTGACGATGGTCGCGACCGACTCGTACCGGCTCGCCGTGCGCGAGCTCTCGGCGACGGGAGAGGGCGAGGCGAAGGCCCTCGTCCCCGAGCGCGCGATCTCCGAGGCGGGACGGGCCGCGGCGACCGAGGAGCGCGCGGAGGTCCGGATGGTCCTCGGCGACTCCCAGGCCTCATTCCGGGTCGGCGGCGTCACGATGACCTCGCGGCTGATCGACGGGGAGTTCCCGAACTACCGCCAGCTCCTCCCCGAGCCGGGCGGGAACCGACTGACGGCCCCGCGCCAGGAGCTGCTCGAGGCCGTCCGCCGGGTCGGGCTCCTCGCCCGCGAGAACTCACCGGTGCGGCTGGAGCTCAACGCGCTCGGGGTGCGCCTGACGTCGTCGTCCCCCGACCTCGGCGGCGCGGTCGAGGTGCTCGAGGCGAGCTACGAGGGCGACGAGCTGACGGCGGCGTTCAACCCGACCTACCTCGGGGACGGCCTCGCCGGCGTGCCCGCCGATCGGGTCTCGCTCGAGCTGCGCGACGGCCTGAAGCCGGCGCTCCTGCGGGGGGAGGGCGACGATGCCTTCACCTACCTCGTCATGCCGGTCCGGCTGCCCGCGCCGGTCGGATAGCGCGGACGAGCAGGGCGGGTGCGGCTCGAGCGGCTGGAGCTCCGCGACTTCCGGAACCACCGCGAGACGCGGCTCGAGGTGCCGGGCGGCCTCGTGGCGGCCGTGGGGCCGAACGCCCAGGGCAAGACGAACCTGCTCGAGGGGGCGTACTACCTGATGACGCTGGGCTCACCGCGCGTGGCGACCGATCAGCCGCTCGTGCGCGCCGGAGCGACGAGCGCCTACCTCCGGGGCGAGATCCGGACGGCGTCGGGCCGCGCGCTCGTGGAGGTCGAGGTGCGCTCCAGCGGCGCGAACCGCGTGCGGCTGAACGGCAGCGGCATCCGCCGCAAGCGCGACCTTCGGCAACGGGTGCGGGCCGTGATGTCCGTCCCGGAGGATCTGGCGGTGGTCCAGGGCGACCCCGAGGAGCGGCGGCGCTTCCTCGACGAGGCCGCCGAGACCCTGTGGCCGGCGACCGAGGCCGCGCGCCGTGCCTTCGACCGAGCCCTGCGACAACGCAACCGGCTGCTCAAGGAGCACGAGCCCGGCTTCCCACCCGCCGAGCTCGGGGTGTGGGATCGGGAGCTCGCCACGCACGGCGCGGCGGTGACGAGGAACCGAGCGCGCGCCGTCGACCGACTCGCGCCAGCCGCTTCCGAGGCGTACCGCGAGGTCGCCGGTCACCCGCTGCGCGTCGCGTACCGACCCTCGGTCGAGGGCGAGGACCTCGAGGCGTCGTTCCTCGAGCGTCTCGCCGAGCGACGAGGCGACGAGCTCATCCGGCGACGCACCCTCGTCGGACCGCACCGCGACGAGCTCGAGCTCGGGGTCGGGGAGCTCACCGCGCGGAGGTTCGCCTCGCACGGGGAGTCGTCGGCGGCCGCCGTCTGCCTGCGCCTCGGGCTCGCCGAGGCCGTCGCCGCCGAGGCGGACGAGCCGCCGGTCCTGCTCCTGGACGACCCGTTCTCCGGGCTCGACCCGGAACGTCGCCGGCGGCTGACCGACGGGCTGGGCCGCCGCGATCAGGTGCTGGTCTCGATGCCCGACGAAGCGATCGTTCCGCCGGGCGCGACCGTCTGGGAGGTGCGCGATGGCGCGGTCGTCGCGCGGTGAGGAGCGCGGGGACCGGGAGCCGAGACCGATCGGTGACGTCCTCCGCGGGATGCGCACCGCCGGCCCGCTGGGCCCCGGGCTCGCGCTCGGGCACCTCGTCCGGCGGTGGGAGGAGCTCGCCGGGGAGGAGCTCGCCGGGCACACGGCGCCGGCGGCCCTGAGCGGCGGGACCCTCATCGTCCGCGCCGACAGCTCCGGGTGGGCGGCGCGGACCCGCTTCGTCGCCGGCGAGCTCCAGCGCGCGGCAGAGCGGGTCGTGGGGCGGGGGGTCGTGCGGTCGGTCCGGGTGGTCGTCGGGGACGCCTGAGGCCGGGATCGGCGCCGGGGAGGGGCCCCCCTGATGGTAGAATCGAGGTGCTCCTCGAGCCCCCGCGTCGCGCCCCTCGCCGCATCGTGGGCTCGTCACGTCCGACGGAGGGTGTGTGCCGAAGGCAACAGGGAAGAACGCAAAGACGACGAGGTCCCCCCGGCCCGCGAAGTCCACGAAGAAGGGCAAGAGCGGCTACAC
>DATLGG010000023.1:0-4133 GCA_035540615.1 Actinomycetota bacterium
GGCCGTCACCTCGAGGTCTTCCGTCACGAACACGTAGTCGATCCTGGCGCGAGGCTCGGTCGCCGGGAAGGTGTCGCCGCCGTTGCCGGCGAAGGTGTCGAAGTAGCGCTCGGCGATCCAGCGGGCGGCGGGTCGATCGGGGCCCTCGTTGAGGTCGCCGCCGAGGACGAGCGGCGGCGGCGCGCCGGCCAGCATGTCGGTGACCTCCCGGGCGTGGCGGACCCGTTCGGGATCCGAGACGCCGAGGTGGACGCAGGCGACGGTCAGCCGCTCCCCGCCGTGCCGCACGTTCGCCGCGACCAGGCCGCGCCGCTTCATCCGTCGCGTCGGCGACAGCGGCGCCGACCACCCCTCGACGATCCGCCACGGCGGCCGGACGAGGATCGCGTTCGGTACCCGTCGGCGTCCGTGCATCCCGTGGTGCGCCCGCATCCCCAGGCGCCGCGCGAGCCGCCTCAGCCGCCACCGGAACCGCGCCTCGTTCAGCAGCAGGACGTCCGGCTGCGCCTCCTGCACCACAGCCGCCACGGCACGCACCCCCGCCCGGAACCCATGCACGTTCCAGACCATCACCCGCATGCGGATGAGCGTATCGACGCTAGACGATGCGTGTGCCGGCCTTGCCTTCGATGGCTTCGGGAGCGGCGTCGAGGGAAGCGATGACCGCGAGCTTGCCGCCGTCACGGACGAAGCCGAGGGCGGCTTCGAGCTTCGGGCGCATGGAGCCTTCGGGGAGGTCCTCGAGGAGCCGCGCGGCCTCGTCGACCGTGAGCTCGTCGATCACCCGCTCATCCGGCTGACCGTACCGCTCGTAGACCCCGTCGACGTCCGTGAGGATCGCCAGCACCTCGGCCTCGACGTCGCGGGCCAGGATCCCGGCCGCGCGGTCCTTGTCGATGACACCCTCGACGCCGACGAGGCGTGGGCCTCGTTCCACCACCGGAACCCCTCCCCCGCCGGCCGCGATCACGATCGCGCCGGACTCGGCGAGCTGGCGGATCACGGGCGCCTCGACGATCGAGTACGGGCGCGGCGACGGGACGACCCGCCGCCAGCCGCCGGTGACCTCGGCCATCTCCCAGCCGCGCTCCGCTGCGAGCCCGGCCGCCTCGACGTGGTCGTAGTACGGCCCGATCGGCTTCGTGGGCTGCTGGAAGGCCGGGTCGTCCTCGGGCACGCGCGTCAGCGTCAGCACCGTCGCGACGGGACGTTCCATCCCGCGCTCGTAGAAGACGTCCCCGATCGAGACCTGGAGGAGGTAGCCGATCTGGCCCTGGCTCTCGGCGCCGAGCACGTCGAGCGGCAGCGGGTGGACCTGGTCGCGCGCGGCCTCGTTCTGCAGGAGGATCCGCCCGACCTGGGGGCCGTTCCCGTGCGTCAACACGACCTCCCAGCCCGCGCCGGCGATGTCCGCGACGCGCTCGGCCGCGAGCCGCGCGTTCGACCGCATCACGTCGGGCGTGTCGTCCTCGCCGCGACGCAGCAGCGCATTGCCGCCGAGCGCGAGGACGGCGCGTCCGCGAGAGGTCACGCCAGCCGCTCGGCGAGGATCGAGGCGACGGTCGGGCCGCCCTCGGCCTCGGCGAGCTCGTAGCCGACGCGCACCGACGGCTTCGAGAAGCGCGCGATCTTCGTGAGATCCACCGGGGTCGCGACCACCACGACGTCGCAGGGGACCGCCTCGATCGTCCGCTCCATCTCCGCGATCTGCTCCGGCGAGTAGCCCATCGCGGGGAGCACCGGCCCGACCGGGTAGTGCTCGTAGATCGCGGCGAGGCTCCCCGCCGCCCACTCGCGAGGGTCCACGATCTCGGCACCGCCGGCGCGCGCCGCGACGACCCCGGCGCCGTACGTCATCTCCCCATGCGTGAGCGTCGGCCCATCCTCGATCACGAGCACGCGCTTGCCCGCGATCGCCGCCGGGTCGTCCACGGTGACGGGACTCTCCGCTCGGATCACCACGGCGCTCGGGTTCAGCTCGCGGGCCGTGGCCTCGACGGCGTCGACCGCGGCCGGGTCGGCGGTGTCGACCTTGTTGATCACGATCACGTCACCCCGGCGGAGGTTCGCCTCCCCCGGGTGGTACGTCGTCTCGTGCCCCGGGCGGTGCGGGTCGGCGACGACGAAGTGGACGGTCGGGCGGAAGAACGGAAGGTGGTTGTTGCCGCCGTCCCAGACGACGACGTCCGCCTCGGCCTGCGCCTTCTTCAGGATCTCCTCGTAGTCCACGCCCGCGTAGACGACCGTGCCGCTCGCGAGGTGCGGCTCGTACTCCTCACGCTCCTCGATCGTCACGTTCGCCTCGTCGAGGTCCTCGAACGACGCGAACCGCTGGACGCGCTGCGCCACGAGGTTCCCGTACGGCATCGGGTGGCGGACGACGGCCGGCCGCCGGCCCATCGCGGTCAGCGCGCGCACCACGGCGCGGGTCGTCTGGCTCTTGCCCGAACCGGTCCGGACCGCACAGATCGCGACGACGGGCTTCTCGCTCTCGAGCATCGTCGAGTCAGGGCCGAGCAGGCGGAAGTCCGCGCCGGCGGCCAGGGCGATGCTCGCCGCGTGCATCACGTGCTCGTGCGAGACGTCGGAGTAGGCGAAGACGACCTCGTCGACGCCGAGTTCGCCGATCAGCCGCGTCACCTCGGACTCGGGGTGGATCGGGATGCCGTCGGGGTAGCGCGGCCCCGCGAGCTCCGGCGGGTACCGACGCTGGTCGATGAAGGGGATCTGCGTCGCGGTGAACGCGACGACCTGGCTGTCGGGATCGTCCCGGTAGACGACGTTGAAGTTGTGGAAGTCGCGGCCGGCCGCGCCCATGATCAAGACCCTGGTCATCGATGTTCCTCCGAGTTCGTGTGGGAGATGGGCGCTCGGCCCGGTCGATTCTAGCCGACCGAGGGCGCGGAGCCGGGCACCGCAGGGGCGCGGAGCGCGGGCAACACGCGCTCGGCGATCAAGGCCGGGCGGTCCTTCGGTCCGGCCGGGACGAGGACGGCCCATGTCGCGCCGGCGTCGGCCAGGCCGCCGAGGTGCGCCACCAGCTCGTCGGCGGTCCCGACCCACGCTTCGTCCTCCAGGCCCCGGCGCCGGCGGCGTTCGAGGAGCTCCTTCGTCTCCGCCTCGTCTGCGCCGACGAGCGCGATCCCGGCCCACGTCGCCTCCGCCGATCGATCGGCGGCCGCCGCCTCCTCCTCGAGGATCTCGACCTTGGCCCGGAACGCCTTCGGCTCCAGTCCCCAGCCGTTCCACCCGTCGGCGATCCGCGCGGCCATCCGGATCACGCGCTCGGCCTGCGCGCCGAGCCAGATCGGCGGACCGCCGGGTCGCACCGGCGCGGGCACGAGGGGGCCGGTGAGCGGCGGGACGTGCTCGCCGCCGGAGAACGTCTCGCCGGCGAAGAGAGCCTTCAGCGCGCGGACGGTCTCGTCGAGCTGTGCGCGGCGGCCGGCGCGGTCGAGGATCGGGATCCCGTAGGCCTCGTGCTCGGGGAAGTCCAGCGGGTCGCCGGTCCCGATCCCCAGGATGACCCGGCCCCCGGTCGCCGCGTCGAGCCAGGCTCCGAGCTTCGCCAGCATCCCCGTCGGACGCAGTGACGCGCGGGTGACGAGCGTGCCGATCTCGAGGCGCTCGGTCGCGGCGCCCACCGCCGCGAGCGTCGTGAACGCCTCCAGGGAGGGGCGGTCCCGGGGCGCTCCCGGCGGGAAGAGGTGGTCGAAGACGAAGGCGCCGTCGAAGCCGAGGCGCTCCGCCTCACGCGCGACCTCCAGGACCCGCGCAGGGTTGCCCGAGAAGAGGGGCAGGACGAGGCCGACCTTCACGAGGCGGTCTCCAGCGCGAGGAGCGCCGCGCCGATCGCCCCGGCGTCGCTGCCGAGCGCCGCGGGAAGGATCGGAACCTCCGGCCGGTGCTCCGGAGCCTCGACGGCGAGCGCGAACGCCTCCCGGGCGGGCCCCAGCAGCGCCTCCCCCAGCTCAGCGACGCCGCCACCGACGACGACCGCCTCCGGGTCGAGGATGTTCACGAGCCCCGCGAGACCCTCGCCGAGACGGCGACCGACCTCTCGCACGATGGCCGCCGCTTCGGGGTCTCCGTCGGCCGCCGCCCGTCCCACGTCCTCGCCGGTTGGCCCGGCG
>DATLGG010000024.1:0-5574 GCA_035540615.1 Actinomycetota bacterium
CACCCCTCCCGCGCCGCCCGAGCGGGATGCCCCCGCCCGATACGCAGGCGCCGGGCTACACCGTCCGTCAGGTCACGCGGGCCGAGAAGGCGTACGTCTGCCCCGGCTGCAACCAGCCGATCCCGGTCGGGGTCGTTCACCTCGTCGTCTACCGCGACGACGAGCCCGACCTCCGGCGCCACTGGCACACCCCGTGCTGGCGGCGCGAGCTCAAGCTGCTGCGCTGAGCGCTACGGCGTTCCGACGAGGCCGCAGGTCGGCGTCCCGTCCATGTTCGGGCCGGCGGATTGCCGCGTGTACTCGATGATCGACCCCTGGTTCCGGTCCGTCCACGGCACGTTCAGCGCGTTGTCCGCGGACATCTCGACCTGGAAGAAGTCCGCCTGCGACGCGCGGTCCCCCGTCGATCCCGGCTGGAGTCGCCCGTAGATCCGGCTCGGTCCGGTGCACATGGATCCCGGGTTCTCCGGGTCGAGCAGGCAGTCGGAGCCCGGCCGCCAGACCATCCCGTAGACGAAGTAGCCGTTGCCGGCGACAGACTGCGGATCGGCCGAGAAGATGATGCCGACGTCGCCGGTCGGTCCGACCGTCACCCAGGGGAACGAGTAGCCACCGGCGAACGGGGTCACGTTGTGCACCGTCCAGGTCGTGCCGCGGTCGCGCGACTCGGCGAGGAAGATGCCGCTGTTGTTGTCCCACAGCGCGTACACGGTGCCGTCCACCGGGGAGACCGCCATGCTCGGGAACTCGAGGTCGCTGCCCGCCCGTGCGGGGCTGACGGGCGCGATCACCCGGCGCGTCCACGTGCTGCCGCGGTCGGGCGAGACCCACGCGACCATGTTGCTGGTGTTCGTCTCGTCCATGACCGCGTAGACGTAAGGGGAGGTGGGGTCGGCGTCGAGGAAGCCCCAGTTCGAGTTCGGGAAGGAGAAACCGACCGGGTCGAACGTCTGCCCGCCGTCGGTCGAGCGGTTCACGAAGAGCCGCGCGTGCGCTGGGGTCCCCACCGCCATGTTGCCCATGTAGTAGACGTAGCCGTCTCCATGCGCCGCGAGCCACGGGCGGTCGTCGACCGGCTGGCCGCTCGCGACGAAGGGCCGGAGGAAGTCGACGGTCGTCCCGCGGTTCGACCACCGGATGAAGTGGTTGTCCGCGGCCCACGTGTCGACCCAGTAGAGCCGATCCTTCTCATCCACGGCGAAGTCGCCCTCCAGCGCCCACAGGAGCTTCGGGAAACCATCGACCCCGCTCATGTCCTGGAACGACCGGCCGTCATCGGTGGAGCGCCAGAGCCAAGAGGCGAGACGGTCCCCCTCGGCCACCAGCGACAGCTTGTGGGCGGTCACGAAGATGGTTCCCTGGGAGTCCATCTCGATCCCGGGCTCGTATCCGTACCCGTTCCCCAGGCGGAGCGGGGGGCGGAAGGTGGGAGCGCGCTGGTCGCAGGCGGGAGCATCGGGCTCATCGGCTCCCGCGCCCGTGGGCCCGGTGAGCAGCGTGGAGCCCGCCGCGACGGTCAGGCACAGGATCAGGGAACGACGCATGGCGAGCTCCTATCGGACGGTCTCTCTAGGTCTTCGCCGCCGAAGGGCCGGTTCCCTGCTCCGTCGCCCGATGTGGAGCGAGCGCCTCAGGCCATCGAGAGCTGCTCGGGCCCGTCCGGGCGGGGCGGATCGGCGATCCGTCTCCTGTTGCGGGCCGACGTTCGGCCGATCCCGTGGCGGCGTGCGAGCTTCGCCACCCGCTCGGCGAGGTCGTGCTGGTACGCCTTCGGCGCGTACGTCCTCCCCCGGTAGAGCTCCTCGTACCTCGGGAGCAGGTCGGGCCGGTGGTCGCCGATCCAGCCGAGGAACCACTCGCGCGCGCCGGGTCGCAGGTGGAGCGCGATCGGCGAGACGTGCGTCGCTCCCGCAGCCGCGATCGCGCGGATCGTCTCCTCGAGGTGCTCGTCGTCGTCGGTGAGGAACGGCAGGATCGGCGCCATCAGGACCCCGCAGGGGATCCCGGCCTCGTTCAGCGCCCGGCAGGCATCCAGCCGCTTCAGCGGGCTCGGCGTCCCGGGTTCGATCAGCTTCCACGCTTCGCGGTCGACGGACCCGACCGAGACGTTCGTGCCGACGTCGGTGACCTGCGCGGCCTCGCGCAGGAGGTCGAGGTCGCGGAGGATCAGCGTCCCCTTCGTGAGGATCGAGAACGGATTGGCGAAGTCCCGGAGGGCCTCCAGGATCCCGCGCATCAGCCTGTATCGACCCTCCGCCCGCTGGTAGGGATCGACGTTCGTCCCCATCGCGATGTGCTCGCCCTTCCAGCTCGCCCGCGCCAGCTCTTTCCGCAGCCGGTCGGGCGCGTTCACCTTCACGACCACCTTCCGGTCGAAGTCCTCGCCGTAGTCCATGTCGAGGTACGTGTGCGTGTTCCGCGCGAAGCAGTAACCGCACGCGTGCTGGCAGCCGCGGTACGGGTTGATCGTCCAGCGGAAGGGGACGTGAGAAGCGTCGGGGACCCGGTTGATGATCGAGCGTGCTTGGACCTCGTAGAAGGTCATCCCCCGGAACTCCGGCGTGTCGAAGGTGCGTGCGACGGCACCCTGCTCGAAGAGGGCCGGCGTCAATCGGTCGTCGGCCTGCGTGACGTCGAGTCGGAGGTTGTCCCAGCGCACCCTGGAACGATAGAACGTGTGTTCGATTGCCGCAAGGGGCTACGATGCCGCTCGGATGGGCCACGTCGAGAAGAACCGGCGCTGGTGGGAGGCGGCCGCCGGGTCCTACCAGCGGCAGCACGGTGAGCGGCTGCGGCGGCGAGCGGCGGCCTGGGGCGTGTGGCGGATCCCGGAATCGCAGGTCGGCATCCTGGGCGAGGTCGAGGGGCTCGACGTCCTCGAGCTCGGGTGCGGCGCCGCGCAGTGGTCGGTCGCGCTCGACCGCCTCGGCGCGCGACCCGTCGGCCTGGACGTCGCGGCCGCGCAGCTGGACGCCGCGCGCCGGGTCCTCGACCGCGAAGGCCGCTCTTTCCCGCTCGTGCAGGCGAGCGCCGAGGTCCTCCCGTTCGCCGACGGCTCGTTCGACCTCGTGCTCTCCGACCACGGCGCGATGTCCTTCGCCGACCCGCGCCGAACGGTGCCCGAGGTGGCGCGGGTCCTGCGGCCCGGCGGCGCCCTCGTCTTCTGCACCGACACGCCGTGGCACTTCGTCTGCTGGGACCGCTCCACGCAGCGCGTCGGGACCGAGCTCCGCGAGGGCTACTTCGGGATGCGCACCGGCGAGGACGAGGAGACCGTGCAGTTCCAGCTCCCGTACGGGGCGTGGATCGAGCTCTTCCGCGAGCACGGGTTGGAGGTCGAGCGGCTCGCCGAGCTTCGCCCGCCCGCGGGCGCGAGGACGACGTACGAGGACTGGGTCCCGCTCGAGTGGGCGCGCCGGTGGCCGGCGGAGCAGGTCTGGCGCGCCGTGCGTCGCTCGGAGGAGAAGGTGCCCGACCTCGTGGGGGTGGCGGAGGCGGCGGCCCTGCTCGGCTGGGACAAGCGCCGGGTCGCGACCTACGTGGCCCGCGGCTCCTTCCCGGCGCCCGTCGCCGAGCTGGCCGGTGGCCGCGTCTGGCGTCGGAGCGACGTCCGGGCGTTCGGCGAGCGCTTCCGGGCGCGGCGGGAGTCGCGGCGACGGCCGGCGAACCCTCGCGGTATCCTCCCGTGACCGAACGCCCAGACGAGGAGGAGATCCATGGCCGTGAAGTTCCTGTCCGAGGAGTGGGCCGCGGCGGTCAAGGAGGCCCTGAACTCGAGCGACGCCTTCAAGAGCGCCGCCGGCGGGCAGACCGCGCGGATCCAGAACGTCGTCACCACCTCCGAGGGGGAGGCGAAGAACTACCTGACGGTGGAGGGCGGCGCGGCTGACCTCGGGGTCGGCGAGGTCGACAGCCCCGACGTCACGATCAGCCAGGACTACGAGACGGCGGTCAAGCTCTGGAGGAACGAGATCACCGGCACCGCCGCCTACATGAGCGGCAAGATCCGGGTCAGCGGCGACCTCATGAAGCTGATGCAGCTCCAAGGCGTGATCGGCGCCCTCCCGGCGGCGGTCTCCGGCATCGACGTCGAGTACTGAGCGTTCCCGGACCGACGGTGTCGGGGCCCGCGCCTACGATGGGGGCCATGTCGGTGGAGGTCGTGCGCAGCCCCCGGAGGCGGAAGACCGTCCAGGCCGAGCGGCGCGGCCGGACGGTCGTCGTGACCCTCCCGGCCGGCATGACCCGCGCCGAGGAGCGTCACTGGGTGGACACGATGGTCGAGCGGCTCCTGCGCAAGGAGCGCCTCCAGCGGCTGAACGGCTCGCAGGATCTCGAGCGCCGGGCGCAGGAGCTCAACCGCCGCTACTTCGGTGGCCGCCTCCGCTGGGCCTCGATCCGCTACGTGCGAGCCACCCGGTCGCGGTTCGCCTCGTGCACGCCCGAGGACCGGACGATCCGCGTGTCCGAGCGCGTCGCCGACCTGCCGTCATGGGTCCGCGACTACGTGCTCGTCCACGAGCTCGCGCACCTGCGCATCGCGGGCCACACGCCGGCCTTCTGGCGTCTCGTCGAGCGGTACCCGCTCACCGAGCGCGCCCGCGGCTTCCTCCTCGCGCTGGGGCCGGACGGGCCGCTCGGCTAGTCGGTCCCGTAGAGACGGTCGCCGAAGTCCCCGAGGCCCGGCAGGATGAAGCCGCGATCGCTCAGGCCGCGGTCGATCGCGGCTGCGACGATGCGGACGTCCGGATGCGCTCGCTCCAGCGCGGCGATCCCCTCGGGTGCCGCCACGACGCAGACCATCCGGATCGACGCTGGGCGCCCGGCCTTCACGCCTTCGCACGCGCGGACGGCGGATCCCCCGGTGGCGAGCATCGGGTCGAGGAGGAGCACGTGGCGTCCCTCGACCGTCGGGAGCTTCTCGTAGTAGGAGGCGGGTCGGAGCGTCGCCTCATCGCGCTCGAGGCCGATGTAGCCGACCGCGACCTCCGGGAAGAGCTCGGACACGGCCTCGAGCATCCCGAGGCCCGCCCGCAGGATCGGGATCGCGACGATGCCGGCGAGCTCGCGCCCCTCGGCGGGCTCCAGCGGCGTCTCGACCGTGCGCGTCTCCGCCGGGAGGTCGCGTGTCGCCTCCAGCGCGAGGATCGCCGTGAGCCGCCGCGTCAGCGTGCGGAACACGGGCGGCGGGGTCGTGCGATCCCGCAAGCGGGTGAGCAGGTGCGCGGCCAGCGGGTGGTCGACGACGGTGCGCATCGCCGGGATGGTACCGGTTCGTCCCCCCGCCGTTTGACGCCGTGGAACCAGCGGACCAGAATCGTCGCGCTGACGGTGACGGAGAAGGGGGCGGGATGCGGTCGATCCGTGTGATGAGGTTCGGTGTGGTGGTCCTGGTGCTCGCGCTGGCGACGGCAGCGTGCGGGGGCGGGGGACAGCGGCGCGGCGGCGGCGGCGGAACGGCACAGGGACCGTGCGACCCCGCCGGCAACGCGGCGGAGGACGGGGTGAAGGTCGGCATCGCCTTCGACGTGGGCGGTCTCGGCGACCAGTCGTTCAACGACGCGGCAAAGCGCG
>DATLGG010000025.1:0-3979 GCA_035540615.1 Actinomycetota bacterium
AGCTCCGACTCCTCCGCGCCGATGTAGTCGACCTTGTTGAACACGGCCGCGACGTAGGAGCGGTCACCGTGCGTGAACGGGAGGAGGTTGTGCGTCCCGATCCCGCCGTTGTTCCAGGTGCCGAGCCGGACCGGGTTCGATGGGTCCGAGACGTCGTAGACCTGGAAGCCCGTCTGGTCGAGCTTCGCCTCGCGCTGGAGGGTCGTGGCGACGTCGACGAACGGCGAACCGGGGATCTGGTGCAGCACGCCCTCGACGCCGCACGGCTCGAGGCCGTGGATCAGGAGGTCCCTGCCGCCGTCGACGGTCGGGAGGTGCTGGACCTTCGGGTCGTTGTTCTGGGCACCGGGGATCGTGGGCAGCTTCGCGACGATCTCGGGGTTGGCCGGGTCGGTGGCCTCGATCAGCCAGACACCGGATCGGCTCTGGCCGCTCGGGTCACGCTCGGAGGGGCAGGCGTCCCCATCCGCCTCGGCGCCGAGGACCGGGAAGCTCCCCCAGGTGCCCGTCGCGGCGTAGACGCCACCGTTCATCGACGCCCATGGCGCGATGTCGGTGTTGAACCCCTTGTTCTCGAGGCCGTGGAAGCCGACCTCGCGGAGCCCGCTGCGAGGCTGAGCCTCCTGCACGGACCCGTCACCGGCGTCGGGCTGCATCCACTTCGGCAGCTCGCCCGGCTTCATGATGCTGTGGTTCGCTCCCGCGGGGGCCATCCAGCCGACCATCGCGATCGACAGCATGGCCACCAGGGGAGCGAACCGCCGCTTCTTCTCGTGGCGTTCCGACATCGGAAACCACCTCCTCGTGCGGAGCGAGGGTCCGGGTCGGGGGCCCGGTGCCGCGCTCCTCGGCTACATCCAGCGGCACCTGAATCCTACCCAGATGGTCGGATTTCATCCCCCCTTGGGGCCTTCGAGGCTTCTAGCTGCGGAAGCCGTGGCGGTAGGCGAGGCTGATCCGCGGGCCCGCCTTCGCGACCTTGGGGACGGCGTGGTCCCAGTCGCGCTGCGTGCGGCCCCCGGTGACGAGGAGGTCCCCGCGCCCCAGCAGGAAGGTGTGGGAGATGCCGCCCCCCTTCGGGCGGAGCAGGAAGCGCCGGGGCTCCCCGAGGGAGACGAGGGCGACGATGGGATCCTCGATCTCCTTCGGGATGCGGTCCCCATGCCAGGCGACGCTGTCGCGGCCGTCGCGGTAGAGGTTGAACCCCACGGAGTCGAAGTCGCGGTCGTACCGCGCCGAGAGCGCCTGCCGGATCTCCTCGAGGATCGGGGGCTCGAGCCGCTCCCCGGACCTCGCGTTCCACGGCGCCGTGAGGCGCGGCTCCCGGACCTTCTGGTCGTACATCGTCCGGGCCCGCTGCTCCCAGCCGCGGCCCTCGAGGACCTGGGCGAAGAGCTCGTCGGACCCGCTGACCCACCCGGGAGCGTGGTCGACCCAGGAGCGATCGTCGAGCTGGACGCGCGTCAGCCGCGTGAAGCGGCGGTCGAAGTCGAGCGGCTCCGCTGCCGACAGCAGGGTCGGTTGCCAGATGAGCTGGTGGTCATCCACGCCTTCCATCTTTCCCATCGGCGCGGTCAGCGAGCGGCCCTGGCGAGCGCGCCGCTCGGTGCCCGCCTAGCGGTCGAGCAGCTCGAGGGCGGGCGCGAGGGCGCGGATCGACGTCTCGTCGTTCGGCGTCGGCACGACGATCACCTCGTCGGCGCCGGCCTCAGCGTAGGCACGGAGCACGTGGGCGATCGCCTCGGGCGGTCCCTCGACCGGCGGTGCCTCATCGGTCAGCGGCCGCTCGGCAGCCTCGCGGTCCAGCGCCACGAGGACACAGACGCTGCGGGCGACCTCCGACGGATCGCGGCCGGCTTGCCGGCATGCCGTCGTGACGGCATGGCTCCGGGCTTCGAATCCCTCCGGCGTGTTCCCGGTCCAGCTGAACCACGTGTTCCACGCGTCGACGTGCGGCAACGCGATGCCGAGGACGCGCGGACCGTTCGACCCGATCATGAGCGTCGGACGGTGCCGTGGCGAGGGAAGGATGACCGCGTCGCACGTGCGGTGGAACCGGCCCTGCACCGTCACGCGCTCGCCGGCGAGGAGGCGCCGGACGATCCCGAACGCCTCCTCGAACCGGTCGACACGGCGATCGTACGGGATCCCGAACGCCTCGAACTCCTCCCGGTTCCAGCCCGCGCCGATGCCGAGGACGAAGCGACCGACGCTCACCTCGGCGAGCGTCGCGGCCATCTTCGCCACGATCCCCGGCGGGTGGAAGGCGGCGCAGGCGACGAGCGGCCCCACGCGGACGCGGCTCGTCACCGCCGCCAGGGCCGCCAGCGTCGTCCACGCCTCCCATGGTCCGCGCTCCGGACGTCCGTGCCCCCGGTAGAGGAGGTGATCGCCGACCCAGATCGAGTCGAACCCCACCTCCTCGGCGGTGCGGGCCATCGCGACCACCTCGGGCCACCGCACGACGCGCTCCACCTCGGGAAGCTGGATCCCAACCCGGAGGGGGCGAAGCATGCGCGCGACTCTAGCCCGCTCAGCTCCCGCGCCGAAGCGTGAAGCTCGGCCACCCGTGGCGACGGATGTCGATCGCCACGTACAGGGCGAAGACGACCGCCGCCCCCACGCCGAACACGATGTGGAAGAAGTGGTGGGCGATCTCTCGGCCCAGGGCCTGCAACACCGAATGCCCGAGCTCCCCGGCGACGACGAGGGGCACCGCCACCCACGCCGCGCGGATGAGGAAGTGGCGCAGCGGCCGGTGGCCCCTCGTCGTTCCGTGCCGGGTCTGCATCTAGGCTCGCGCCGCCTCGCCCTTGTAGCTCGCGAACCCTGCGAACAGGGCCCCTGCGGCGGTGGCCGCGTGCACGATCGTGTACGTGATCGGAAGGTCTCCCTCGATCCCTACGAAGCTCGCGTAAGCATCAGGCGCCACGATGTTCCAGATCGTGACGAGAAGGAAGACGATGCCCACCACGCGAGCGACGGTTCGCGCCGGCCCCTCGCCCGCTATGGCCGAGCCGAGGACGGCCAAACCTGTGGCCCAGTGGATCACGTTGTGCAGCCCACCGAAGGACAATGCCTCGAACCCGCCGATCGAGAGCCCGCCTCGCATCGTGAGGAGCTCCACGAGCGCCACGGCCAAGTAGGCGGGACCGAAGATGAAACCGTAGGCGCGGGCTACGCCGCGGCCCCCATAGCCGTCCCCCATAGCTATCCCTCCTTCTGCTCCCCTGTCGCGGCCATCGGGGAGGAGTCGTCTTGGTCGCCGCGCCGGCGGAGAGCCTGCCCACTCGGACATGCTTCGAAACCGACGCCGCTGCTGGGGGTAGCCACACGGCATCCGAGGGGGCCGGTGGCGCCGAAGACCCAGTGATGTGGGATGCAGAGCGCGGGTTCGCGCCGAGGCCGAGGGTCCTTCGGGGGCGTCACCTCCCCGGTCGGCGAGGCACGTTTCGTGGGTATCGTCTGGCCGTGGACGATGCCCGGGAGGCCACCGACGCGGGCCTGGTGGTAGCGCTCGCCCGGTCGAGGCAGGACGCCCTCGCCGAGGTGTACCGTCGGCATGGAGGAGCGCTGTTCGGGATGGCACGTAGGGTTATCGGCCATGAGTCCCTGGCGGAGGAAGTCGTCCAAGAGGTCTTCCTGCATCTCTGGCGACACCCCGATCGGTTCGACCCCGGTCGTGGGAGCCTGCGGAGCTACCTCCTCGCGATCGGTCACGCGCGCAGCGTCGATGCGGTCCGGTCCGAGGTGGCCCGTCGCCGGCGCGAGGAGAAGGATGCCGTCCAGGACGTGCGCGAGGACGCAGGAGCGGAGGAACGCGTCGCCGCCCGGCTCGACGCGGCTCGGTCCGTCGGGGACGCGCTCGACTCCCTTCCAGACGAGGAACGCCGGCCGATCGAGCTGGCCTACTTCGGGGGCCGGACGTACCGGGAGGTCGCGGCCTTCCTCGGCGAGCCAGAAGGGACGATCAAGAGCC
>DATLGG010000026.1:0-3399 GCA_035540615.1 Actinomycetota bacterium
CCTCGGCGAGCAGGTCGTCAGCACGAGCGTCGGCTCCTCGGTCGGATCGAGCACCGACACCTCCGACGGCGCGACGTCGCGCGTGTCCGTCACCTCGTAGCGGAACCTCCCGCGTTGCGTGTGCAGCGTGATCTCGTCGCCGGGGCGGACCTCGTTCAGCGACCAGAACGGCGCCCCGTACGTGGTGCGGTGCCCGGCGATCCCGACCGTGCCGGTGTCCTCCCAGGGATAGTCGGTCTCGCGGTACCGCCCGGGCCCGCGCTTCAGGTCCTCGATCGCCGTCCCCTCGAGCACGATCACGTCGAGGTCGATCGCCGGGATCTGGAGCACGGCGAAGGCCTCGCCGGGGACGGGGACGGGGGCCTCCTGTTCGGCGGCGGCGACCCGGCGGTTGAAGCCGTCGCGGAGCTCCTGCTGGGCCCGGCCCGTGTAGATCCCGGTTCCCCACAGGAGCCAGACGATGTAGGCGACGAGGACGAACCCGACGACCAGCAGGGTCGTCCCGGTCGCGCGCAGGATCCGCCGGGGGAGCTCCCTCACCGCTCCATTATCCGCGAGGGTCGCCCCGCTCCGTGGAGCGGCTGACGCGGCGTGGTACCGTGAGGCCGATCACGTCGAGAGCCGGCGCCAGCCGCTTCCCCGGTCGCGTCCGGCCGAACCGGGGGAGGTCAGGTGGAGATCGAGATCGGCAAGGGGAAGATCGGGCGCCGGGCGTATGGGTTCGACGAGGTGGCCATCGTGCCGTCCCGCCGGACGCGCGACCCCGATGACGTCGACATCTCCTGGGAGATCGACGCCTACCGCTTCGACCTGCCGCTCATGGCCTCCGCGATGGACGCCGTCGTCTCGCCCACGAGCGCGGCCGAGATCGGACGGCTCGGCGGCCTCGCGGTCCTGAACCTCGAGGGCCTCCAGACGCGCTACGAGGACCCCGACCCGATCTTCGAGGAGATCGCGGAGCTCCCCGACGACAAGGCGACCCGGCGGATGCAGGAGCTGTACCGCGAGCCGATCAAGGAGGAGCTGATCGGGCAGCGGATCCGCGAGCTGAAGGAAGCCGGGATCGTCGCGGCGGCCTCCCTCACCCCCCAGCGGACCGAGCGATACGCGAAGCTCGTCCTCGAGGCCGAGCTCGACATCCTCGTGATCCAGGGCACGGTCGTCTCCGCGGAGCACGTCTCCACGCGGACCGAGCCCCTCAACCTCAAGCGCTTCATCGCGACCTTCGACCTTCCGGTGATCGTCGGGGGATGCGCGTCGTACTCGACCGCGCTGCACCTGATGCGCACCGGCGCGATCGGCGTCCTCGTGGGGGTCGGCCCCGGGCAGGCTTGCACGAGCCGCGGGGTCCTCGGGATCGGGGTGCCGCAGGCGACCGCGATCGCCGACGCGGCCGCCGCGCGGATGGAGCATCTGCGCGAGACCGGCCGCTACGCGCACGTGATCGCCGACGGCGGCATGCGCACCGGCGGCGACATCGCGAAGGCGATCGCCTGTGGGGCCGACGCGGTCATGATCGGGTCGCCGCTCGCGAAGGCGCACGAGGCGCCGGGACGCGGCTACCACTGGGGGATGGCGACGTTCCACCCCGAGCTCCCCCGCGGTGCGCGCGTGAAGACGCGCCAGATCGGCTCCCTCCAGGAGATCCTGACCGGCCCGGCGCACGAGAACGACGGGACCCTCAACCTGTTCGGCGCGCTGCGGATGTCGATGGCGACGACCGGCTACGCGAACGTCCGCGAGTTCCAGAAGGCGGAGGTCCTCGTCGCGCCGTCGATCCGGACCGAGGGGAAGGATCTCCAGCGCCAGCAGGGCGTGGGGATGGCGTGACCGCGGACCCGCGCCCGGTCCTCGTCGTCGACTTCGGGGCGCAGTACGCGCAGCTGATCGCGCGGCGCGTCCGCGAGTGCCACGTGTACTCCGAGATCGTCCCGTTCGACATCTCGCCCGAGGAGGTCGCGGCACGTCGCCCCGCCGGCATCATCCTTTCGGGCGGGCCGGCCTCCGTCTACGAGCAGGGCGCGCCCGCGCTCGACCCGCGGCTGCTCGGACTCGGCGCCCCGGTCCTGGGGATCTGCTACGGCCAGCAGGCGATGGCGCAGGTCCTCGGCGGCGAGGTCGCGCCGACCGGCGTGCGGGAGTACGGCAAGACCGACCTCGAAGCCACCGACCCGGGGCTGTTGCTCCGGGAGCTGCCGGCCGAGCAGAGCGTCTGGATGAGCCACGCCGACGCGGTCGTCCGGCCGCCGGAGGGGTTCCGTGTGACCGCCCGGACCGGCGCGATCCCGATCGCGGCGATGGAGGACCCCGAGCGAGGCCTCTACGCCGTCCAGTTCCATCCGGAGGTCGCCCACACCCCGCACGGCACCGAGATGCTGAAGCGCTTCCTCTACGACGCCTGCGGCCTGCTGCCCGACTGGACCCCGGTCAACGTGATCGACCGCGCCGTGGAGCGCATCCGCACTCAGGTGGGGTCGGGGCGCGTGCTGTGCGCTCTCTCGGGCGGGGTCGACTCGGCGGTCGCGGCCCTGCTCGTCTACCGCGCCGTCGGGGACCAGCTCACCTGCGTCTTCGTCGACACCGGCCTCCTGCGGGAGGGGGAACCCGAGCAGGTCGAGGAGACGTTCGCCCGCCACTTCCAGGTGCCGCTCGTTCACGTCAAGGCCGAAGACCGCTTCCTCGCGCGCCTCGAAGGGGTCGAGGATCCGGAGCTCAAGCGCAAGCGCATCGGCGAAGAGTTCATCCGCGTCTTCGAGGAGGTCGCGCGGGAGCACCAGGACGCGCGGTTCCTCGTCCAGGGCACGCTCTACCCGGACGTGATCGAGTCCGGCAGCCGCACCGCGGCGAAGATCAAGAGCCACCACAACGTCGGCGGCCTGCCCGAGGTGATGGACCTCGACCTCGTCGAGCCGCTCCGCGACCTCTTCAAGGATGAGGTCCGTCGCGTCGGCGAGGAGCTCGGCCTCCCGGAAGAGATCGTCTGGCGTCAGCCCTTCCCGGGACCCGGGCTCGCCGTTCGGATCGTGGGGGAGGTCTCGCGGGATCGCCTCGCGATGGTGCGCGGGGCCGATCGGATCGTGCAGGAGGAGCTCCGCCGCGGCGGGCTCGGTCGCGAGATCTGGCAGGCGTTCGCCGTCCTGCTGACCGTCCGCAGCGTCGGGGTGATGGGCGACGGGCGCACCTACCAGCACCCGGTCATCCTCCGGGCGATCACCAGCGAAGACGCGATGACCGCCGACTGGGCGCGTCTCCCGCACGAGGTGCTCGAAGCCGTCTCTTCCCGCATCGTCGCCGAGGTCCCCGGGGTCAACCGGGTCGCCTACGACATCTCCTCGAAGCCGCCCGCGACGATCGAGTGGGAGTGAGCGCCGCTAGCCCTGCTTCGGCCTGAGCATCGTC
>DATLGG010000027.1:0-2538 GCA_035540615.1 Actinomycetota bacterium
CCCGGTCGGTCGCGACGTACACGAGGCACGCGAAGCGCCACTCGGTCGTCGAGAGCAGGTGCTCGTTGGCGCGGATCCGCGCCGCCGTGATGTCCATCGCCTCGGCGAGGAACGGCTCCGGCCGGTTCCGGAAGGTCGTCCACGACATCCCGTTGATCGGGTACGGAGCGCCCGCAACCTCGAGCTCTGCGGCGAGCCCCTCGGGGTAGGTGAACGCACGCCACTTCGGGAGGACCCCCCCGGAGACGAGCTTGCCCTCGACGCGCGGCGGCGGGAACGTGAGCGGGACGTTCGTCATGACGGTCGTCGCGCCCGCGTCGGCGAGGTCCGGCAGGATCGTCGGCTCCTTGATCGAGCGGTAGGTGACCGGGAGGCTCTTCGTCGTCGAGAAGTCCCGCTCGAAGATGTCGTACACGCCGTGGTTCGCGGGGTCGAGCCCGGTCAGGAACGACGGCCACGCGGACCAGGAGTGGTTCGGGACCGTCGAGCGCAGGACCCCCTTCGCGCCGCGGCGGACGAGCGAGGCCAGGTTCGGCAGCAGCCCGGCCTCGAGCATCGGGTCGAGGATCCGCCAGTCGGCCCCGTCCCACCCGATCAACAGCACGCGCGACATCCGGCGTAGTCTAGCCGCCCCCTCGAGTGCCGGCCTTCCCGAGGCGGTCCCAGGTGGGGCGGTTGGGCGGCGGCCTCCGGTGTCGTGCGGGCGGGCGGAGGCGCGCCTCTGGCCGCGCCCGCTGGGAGCAACGGAGCCGAGGTGTTCATGCAGGCGTCGCGGTCGGGCGCGGCCTGCAAGCGCCGGAGCCCGCCGGCCGGCCGTCCCGGGCGTGCCGGACACAGCGAGCGGCCGCTGTCAGGCGGGGGTGGAGCGGACGAGCTTGGCGCGGACGATCAGGCGCTCCCGGGCGCTGCCGGGGGGATCGCAGGTGGTGAGCGTCAGCCAGGAGCCCCTGGCCGGGGCGAGGACGGTCGCGTCGGTCGGCAGCGTCACCCAGGTGTCGTGGACGCGATACACGCAGCGCCCGACCGGCGTGTCGAGGACGATGCGGTCCCCTCGCTCCAGCTCGTGCGTGCGCGCGAAGGGCTTCGAGTACGTCGTCCGGTGCCCGGCGATCGCCGAGTTCCCCGGCTCGCAGGGCAGCGGGGTCTGGACGTAGTGCCCGGATCCCGCGCGCAGCGCCGAGAGCGTGGTTCCCTCGACGACGATCGTGTCGACACCGAGCTTCGGGATCCGAAGCCGCGTCACGGGGTCACCCTCACGGAGCGCGCCACCCGCGTAGGCGTTGCGGTTGGCGGCCGAGCCGAGCTGGTCCTGGAGGCTCGACTGGCGCCAGTTCGCGTACAGGTTCGTGATGAAGGGCTGGGCGAACAGCGCGATGCCACCGACGAGGAGCAAGATCGAGAGAACGTTGAGGGCGCGTCGCGGGCCGGGCCGGGTCCGAAGGGTCTCGGCGAGGCGGGCGGCGCGCGGGGCCGCCGCCGTCACGGGGTGGGCCGCAGGAACCGGCGGAGCCCGAGCGAGGCGGCGACGAGGGCCGCCCCCCCGATGAGGTACCACAGGACGACCGAGCCGGTGGCGGCGAGCACCTCATCGGTCGACATCGGCGCCGCGATGCTGCAGGTCGAGGTCGACGACCGAACGTCCACCTGGCCGCCGAGGAGCCTGGCGAAGGCGCCCCCCGCGATCGCGTCGACCTTGTCGGTCCCGTTGCTGCCGGCGTCCTCGGTCTCCTTCGAGAAGCTCCCGGCGCCGAAGGTCGTCTCCAGAGGTGTACCCACGCCGAGCGTCACGGGCTCGCTCGTCGGCGAGATCGCCGGCAAGGCCTGCCCCAGCAGGAACGGCGTTACGGTCGCGCCCGATCCCTTCGCGTCCGGGGTCTTCCCGTCCCAGGTGCAGGCGACGTTCCCCTCGCCGATCTCGAGGCGGAGGAACTCGACGCGCTGCTCGGTCGAGGAGAACGCGGCGTTGCACACCTCACCCAGCTGCGCGTTTCGCTCGGCGAGGCCGCCGCACAGCGGCTCCTGGATCTGCTCGGCGGCTTCCTTCAGGGCCACCGCCGACAGCGACAGCGTCACGATGAACCCGGTCGACGACGACGCCGAGGTCACGTTCTTTCCCTTGGCGTTGGCGCCTGCGGAGGTTCCCGTCGGGGATATCTCGACCAGCGCGCCGAGCGGCGCTTCGGCGCCGCCGCCGATCGAGAGACCACCGAACGTGGCCGTGTTGGTCGACGACGGGGTGCCGTCCTCGGCCTCGCTCTTGGAGCGTGCTTCGTAGCTGTGTCCGCTCACCTCGAAGGGGCCGACCGTCTGGGCTCCTTCGGTTCCGGCCGCCGTTTTGGCCGGACCGTCGGGTGGGGCCTTCGTGGAAACGGTGGCCTCGTCGCTCCCGAGGACACCCGCCGCGAACCCCTCCGACCGCGGCTTCGACGTCACCTTCGCGCCCGTGATGGCACCGCCGCGGTCGACCTGCCCCTCGGCGCCCAGCGTGATCCGGATGCCGCTGCCGTCGGAGACCGCCGTGTACGAGATCGTTCGGAA
>DATLGG010000028.1:0-6620 GCA_035540615.1 Actinomycetota bacterium
GGAGTCGGCGAGAGCGACCGCGTCCGCGACGGCGACGTATCCCTCCGACCCCAGCGCGGCCAGCGCCGCCAGCGTGTTCGCCGTCCGCAGCGCGGGATCGCGACGTCCGTGGACCATCTGCAGGAGCTGGACGGCGAACTCGACGTCGCGGATCCCGCCACGGCCGCGCTTGACCTCGGTCGACTCCTTCCCCCGCGCTCGCACGTACTCCTCGATCCGCACCTTCATGCCGCGCACGTCGTCGATCGCCCCGGGATCGATTCGCTCGGGGTAGATCACCGAAGCGAGATCTTCGAGCAGGCGTTCGCCGAGCCCGCGCTCCCCCGCGACCGAGCGGGCCTTCAGCAGTGCCTGCCGCTCCCAGGTCGCCGCGTGCCGCCGGTAGTACTCGAGCGTGGCGGGGGCGGAGCGCGTGAGCGGGCCCGCGCGCCCCTCCGGGCGGAGGTCGGTGTCGACGCGCAGGGCCACCCCGTCGGCCGTCGGCGCGGACAGCAGGGCGAGGAGTCGCCGCGCCGCGGCCGCTCCCCGCTCGGGGTCGTCGCCGTGGACGAAGATCACGTCGACGTCGCTGGCGTAGTTGAGCTCCGCGCCGCCGAGCTTCCCCATCCCGATGATCGCGAGGGGCGCTCGGACGGCCGCCGCGGCAACCTCGAGGCAAGCCTCGGCGATCCCCGTCATCTCCGCGACGACCTCGTCCACCTCGGCACCGAGGAGGTCGCGCGTCGCGAGCCGCCAGAGCGCCCGGCGACGGAACCGCCGGAGGCCCGCCTCCGGCCCGAGGCGGGCGACGGTCCCCTCCGCCTCCGCGAGGAGCTGGGTCCGCGTCCGCGGGTCGGCCCGGAGGACGTCCGCGGTCTCTCCCGGATGGCGCGAGAGGAAGTCGGCAGCGGCGGTCGAGAAGCCGAGCAGCGCCGCGGCCGCTGGCAGGTGGTCTTCGAGGGCCTCGCGCGCCGCCCGGTCCTCCCCCACGCGGGACAGCGCGAGGCGAGCGAGGTCCGGATCCGGGGCGGCCGCGAGCGTCCTCCCGAGGACCTCCGGCGAGGTCCTCACAGCAGCGGGAAGGACCGCTCGAGCTCCGCCGGGGTCACCTCCGCACGTGCCCGCTCCCACTCTTCGCGTTTGTTGCGAACGAACCACTCGAAGACGTGCTCGCCCATGACGGATGGGACCAGGTCGGAGCGCTCCATCGCTTCGAGCGCGCCGCGCAGGTCCTCCGGCAAGGGCCGCACCCCCGCAGCGCGCAGCTCGCGCGGGTCCAGCCCGCGCACGTCCTCGTTCAGCTCGGGGGGCGGCTCCAGCTCCCGCTCCACGCCGTCGAGGCCCGCGGCGACGATCAGCGCGAACGCGAGGTAGGGGTTGCAGGCGGGATCGGGCGCGCGGTACTCGATCCGGCAGGCCCGCTCGTCGTCGGGCCGATCGGCGGGGACGCGCACGAGCGCGGAGGGGTTGCGCCTGCCCCAGCAGACGTAGACCGGCGCCTCGAACCCGGGCACGAGCCGCTTGTAGGAGTTCACCCACTGGTTCGTCACGGCGGTGATCGCGGGCGCGTGCTCGAGCAGGCCGGCGACGAACGAGCGTCCGATCTTCGACAGGCCCCCCGCGCCCGTCGGGTCGTAGAGCGCGTTGCGGTCGCCCTCGAGGAGCCGCAGGTGCGTGTGGAGGCCCGAGCCCTGGATGCCGCCGGCCGGCTTCGGCATGAACGTCGCGTGCAACCCCGCGGATTGCGCCGCCTCCTTCACGACCATCCGCAGGGTCACGAGCGCGTCGGCGGTCGCGAGGGCCCCGTCGGGGGCGAGCCCGAGCTCGTGCTGGGAGGGGGCGTCCTCGTGGTGCGTCAGCGCGACGTGGATCCCGAGCGCTTCGAGCACGGAGGTCGCGGTGGCGATCACCCGCTCGGCGTCCTCCGACGGTGCGAGGTCGAAGTAGCCGCCCCGGTCGAGCGGCTCGAACCGCTCCGGGGACCGGGAGAGGAAGAACTCCACCTCGGGCTCGGTCAGCACCCGATAGCCGAGTCCGTCGGCGCGCGCGAGCACCCGGCGGAGGACCTCGCGCGGATCCCCGGCGAAGGCGACGCCGTCGGGGTGGGTGATGTCGCAGAACATCCGCGCCTGGCCGCCCCCCGGCCAGACGCCGAGGGTCGCGGGGTCCGGGCGCGCGAGCATGTCGGCCTCCTCGGCGCGGGCGAAGCCCTCGATCGACGATCCGTCGAAGCCCACGCCTTCGCGGAACGCCTTCTCCAGCTCCTCCGACGGGATCGCGAACGACTTCAGGAACCCCAGGACATCGGTGAACCACAGCCGGACGAAACGGGCACCGAGTCCCTCGATCTCGGCGAGGGCGCGCTGCGCGGCGGGGTCCACGCCGTCATCGTACCGCCGCGACCGGCGGCGGACGGACGGGGCAGGGAACCGGCTCGCTACGTCAAATACCGTAATCAGTGGCTAGTGCGAACCGGCGGAGGGCGGACAGGATGAGGACACGGCGATCGAACGGGCGGATGGCGGGAGCCACGCTCGCCCTCGTCCTCCTGGTGGCGGGGCCGGCCGCGGCCCACCACAAGTCGGACCACTCGACCGGGAGCGCGCAGGCGGGCGCCCCTGCCAAGCAGACGCGCGGCGGGGTCACCGAGGACAACGACTCCGATGGCGTCCGCAACAACATCCGCGACGCCGGCGACAACCGGCATCCGTCGCGCAAGGATCGGTCCGTCGAGCACGGACGCTCCGGGGACCAGGGCCGGTCCGCCTCGACACCGGATCAGGACGGCCGGGGCCCGGAACGTGACGTGGGAGGAATCGACCAGCCGGACGGGCCCGGGGGCCGGGACATCATCGACCAGGACCGCAACAACGGCTGCGGCAACGACGACGACTTCGACGACGACAACGAAGGGCGCTGCCTCGGGCCCCTGCGCACCCGGCCCTCCGACCTCCGCGTCGAAGACGCGCTCGACGACGAGGAGGTGCTCGACGAGGTCATCCGCCGTCCAACGCGCGGCGGGCCCGTCGTGCGGGGCCTCGTCATCACGCGCCCCGCTCCGCCCGACCACCCTCGCATCGGCGCCCTCGCGGGAACCGGTGCGCCCGCCGGAACCCTCGGCGTGCTCGCCCTGGCCCTGCTCGCAGGCGGCGCCGCGCTCCGCCGCAGCGGTCGCCGCGAGATTTAACGCCGACGTAACCGCGCGGGGAGGGGCACGCCGATACCCTGGGGCGATGCCGCCGAGCAACGATGCCGAGTTCGTCCTGCGGACGGTGGAGGAACGCGGCATCCGCTTCATCCGCCTCTGGTTCACGGACGTCCTCGGGTTCCTGAAATCCTTCGCCATCACTCCCCACGAACTGGAGACGGCCTTCGCCGAGGGCATGGGGTTCGACGGGTCGTCGATCGAAGGGTTCGCGCGGATCCAGGAATCCGACATGGTCGCCTGGCCGGACCCCTCGACGTTCACCTTGACGCCGTGGCGGTCGGAGCAGCAGGTCGCGCGCATGTTCTGCGACATCCGGAACCCCGACGGCACCGCGTTCCACGGCGACCCGCGCCACGTCCTCAAGCGGCAGCTCGACCGCGCCGCCGCGATGGGGTTCACCTTCTACGTCGGCCCCGAGCTCGAGTACTTCTACTTCAAGGACGCGCGCGGGACGGAGTTCCTCGACCACGGGAGCTACTTCGACCTGACGCCCCTGGACGTCGCGACGGACTTCCGCAAGCGCACGGTCGAGTACCTCGAGGCGATGGGCATCCCGGTTGAGTACGTGCACCACGAGGTCGCGCCGTCGCAGCACGAGATCGACCTGCGCTACACGGACGCGCTGACGATGGCCGACAACGTCATGACCTACCGGCTCACGGTGAAGGAGGTCGCCCAGGAGTTCGGCGTGCACGCCACGTTCATGCCGAAGCCGGTCCGCGGCGTGAACGGCAGCGGGATGCACGTCCACCAGTCGCTGTTCGAGGGCGATCGCAACGCGTTCTTCGACGCCGCGGACGAGTACCACCTGTCGAAGGTCGGACGCGGCTACATCGCCGGGGTCCTGCACCACGCCCGAGAGATCACGCTCGTGCTCAACCAGTGGGTGAATTCGTACAAGCGGCTGGTCCCCGGGTACGAGGCGCCGGTCTACATCTGCTGGGCTCGCCGCAACCGCTCCGCCCTCGTCCGCGTTCCGATGTACAAGCCCGGCAAGGAGCAGGCCGCCCGGGTCGAGCTCCGTTCTCCCGACCCGGCCTGCAACCCCTACCTCGCGTTCGCCGTCATGCTCGCCGCGGGGCTGAAGGGCATCGAGGAGGCGTACGACCTGCCGCCCGAGGCCTCGAACAACATCTACGAGATGGCCGAGGACGAGCGCCGGGACGCGGGGATCGACTCGCTGCCGGAGGACCTGCACGAGGCGATCCGCCTCGCGGAGGGGTCCGAGCTGCTCCGCGACACCCTCGGCGAGCACGTCCTCTCCTACCTCGTGCGGAACAAGCGCGAGGAGTGGGACGAGTACAAGTCCTACGTCACGCCGTTCGAGCTGGAGCGCTACCTGCCGCTGCTCTGAGGCCCTTGCCATCGGAGGGCCGCGCACGCACGATGTTGCGGTGAGCGCGAGCGGCATCTGGGAGACGCTCGCAGAGCGCCTCGATCCCGGGAGCTTCCGGCCGAAGCTGCTCGAGGACATCGAGGTGAAGGAGTTCCCCCAGCGGTGGGGGAACGACTACGCGATCATCGCGAACCCCCGGGACCTCACCCACTATCAGCTCGACGTCGGCGAGCTGGAGATCCTTCGGCGGATGGACGGCTCCCGCACGGTGAAGGAGCTCGTCATCGAACGCTTCGAAGGCTCGGGGGATCTCGAGCTCTCGCGGGTCACCGACCTCGTGCGCACCCTGGAGCGCGGGAACTTCCTCGAGCGTCGCTTCATCGACGTCTACGGGCTGATCGGCGAACGGCTGCAACCCACCTCGACCTTTCGTCGCAAGCTCCGGCAGTTCGCCACCACGCTGAGCGTCGACTGGCAGGGGGCCGACCGGCTCGTGCGTTGGCTCTACCACCACGGCCTGAAGTGGCTCTTCCGACGCTGGGCGCTCCTGCCCGGCGCGGCCTTCGCCCTCTTCGGCATCGTCGCCTTCTTCATCCTCGTGCGCTCGGGGCGCTTCGAGCTGACCGGCGAATCGCTGGCGCTCGGCGTCGTGGTCCTGCTCGTGCTCGACTACCTGATGGTGTTCGTCCACGAGATCGGCCACGCGTCGGTCCTCGTGCATCACGGTCGTCGCGTGCGCGGCGCGGGGTTCCAGATCTACTTCGGCTCACCCGCCTTCTTCGTCGACAGCTCCGACGGGCTGATGCTGGACAAGAAGCACCAGATCGTGGAATCGCTCGCGGGTCCGTACGCGCAGATGCTGATGGGGGCCGTCGCCTCGACGATCGCGCTCCTGGCCCCCGACTGGATCCTGTCCGAGACGCTCTATCGCTTCGCGGTGATCAACTACCTCGTCCTGTTCCTGAACCTGATCCCGCTGCTCGAGCTCGATGGGTACTACGTCCTCGCCGACCTGATCCAGGTGCCCGACCTGCGGCCGCGATCGCTCTCGTTCCTGCGCTTCGACCTGTGGCACAAGATCCGGGCACGGGAACGCTTCTCGGCGCAGGACGTCGGGCTGGGCGTCTACGGGATCGCGGGGATCGCCTTCACGATCTTCTCCTTCTACACGGCCTACTTCTACTGGGAGACGGTGTTCGGGAGCCTGGTCTCGAAGCTGTGGGCGGGCGGGACCGTCGCCAGGGTCCTGCTCGTGATCCTCGCGCTGTTCCTGCTCGCGCCCGTCGCGCGGGGAGGGGCGCGCCTGGCGCGGACCCTGGCTTCCCGACTGGCGGCCGTGGTCCGCCGGATCCGTTTCCGCCTCGAGCGCTCGTGGCGGATCGAGGCAGCCGAGCTGATCGATGACCTGCCGCTGTTCGACGACCTGCCCGGCGACGTCCTGAGCGACCTGGCGGGCCGCGTCCGGCTCCGGACCGTCGATGCCGGCCGGCCGGTCGTGCGGCAAGGGGACCGGGCGGACGCCTTCTACGTCGTTCGACGCGGCACGCTCGTGGCACTCGAGGAGGACCGGCGGACCGGAGCCGAACGCACCCTCCGCACCTTCGGCCGTGGCGAGGCGTTCGGCGAGCTCGGCCTCGTCGAAGCCGCACCGCGTCGTGCGACCGTCCGCGCCGCCGAAGCGTCGGAGGTCTTCGAGCTCGACAAGGGCACGTTCGACCGGCTGCTCGTTGGGTCGGTCCACCTCCCGCGGTTCGAGCCGACCCTTCAGAAGCTCGAGGAGCTGCGGGCGCTTCCCAGCTTCGCGCACCTCGAGCACGACGAGCTCGCGGAGCTCCTGCAGGAGGGGGCCTGGGTGGATCTGCCGGCAGGGAGCGATCTCATGGTCCAGGGAGCCGAGGGCGATGCGTTCTACGCGATCGGCGCGGGTCAGGTCGAGGTGATCCGAGACGGCGCGCGCGTGGCGACGCTGGGTCCCGGAGCCGCGGTCGGAGAGACGGCACTGTTGCTCGGGGTCCCCCGGACGGCTACCGTTCGCTCGCTGACGCCGGTCCGCGCGTTCCGCGTGGAGCGTGAGGGGTTCGACCGACTGATCGCCCG
>DATLGG010000029.1:0-3470 GCA_035540615.1 Actinomycetota bacterium
TGCAGGAGCCGCGCGTTCATCACGGAATTCAGGGCGACGCCGCCGGCGAGGCAGAGGTTCCGCGACCCGGTCATGCGCTGGATCGCTCGCGTGACGTGGAGCCCGGCCTCCTCGATCAGGTCCTGGACGGCGAAGGCAAGGTCCTCGTGGAGCTCCGTGATCTCCGACTCCGGGACGCGCGGTGGGCCGTACCGCTCGAGGAACCGCTTCGACACGGGGCGACCCTCCCGCTGGTAGCCGAACCAGGCGAGGTTCACGCGGAAGAGGCCGTCGGGCGTCAGACGCAGGAGATCCCGCAGCTGGGGGACGAGCCGGTCACGGCCGTAGGGCGCGAGACCCATCACCTTGCCTTCGTCGGAGTTCGGATGGAACCCGAGGTACCAGGTGAGCGCGGAGTACACCTCGCCGAGCGAGTCGGGGTTGCGCACCTCGGCGAGCGACCGGAGACGGTTGCCGCGTCCGTGCTGCAGGGTGGTCGAGAGGAAGTCTCCGCCCCGGTCGAGGGTCAGCACGGCGGCTTCTTCGAAGGGGCTCGCGAAGAAGGCGCTGGCGGCGTGGGCGTCGTGGTGTCCGACGTTGAACGAACGCCCGGTGTAGGACCAGCGCCGGCGGAAGGCGCGCTCCTTCCGGACGAGGTTGAGGTCGACGTAGGCCTGGGCGGCCAGTCGCTTCGGGGCTCCGCGTTTCAGCGCGTCGGCGGCACCGCGGCCGAAGTCGACGCCGGCACGGTGCGCGAAGGCCACCGCGTCGACGTCGTGGATCGAGATCCCGCCCTCGGCGAGGCAGTACGCGATCGCGGCATCGGGGAAGGCCTTCGTGTGCTTGTCCCGGTTGAACCGCTCCTCCTCGACGAACGCGACCACCCGCCCGTCCTGGACGAGGCAGGCGGCGGTGTCGTGGGCGAAGCAATTGATCCCGAGGACGTTCACCGGCGTATCCTCCCCGCCCGCGCCCGGGGGGCGCAACCTGCGGTTGTCGCCGGCGGCCGGCCCGCGCTATCCTCTTAGCACTCTCCGGGGGAGAGTGCTAAGGAGAGCCGCGAAGCAACGAGGAGGGAAGCATGGCAGGCAAGATCATCGCCTTCGACGAGGAGGCGCGCCGCGCGCTCGAGCGCGGGATGGATCAGCTCGCGAACGCCGTTCGCATCACCCTCGGCCCGAAGGGCCGCAACGTCGTCCTCGAGAAGAAGTGGGGGGCGCCGACGATCACGAACGACGGCGTGTCGATCGCGAAGGAGATCGAGCTCGAGGACCCGGAGGAGAAGGTCGGGGCCGAGCTCGTCAAGGAGGTCGCGAAGAAGACCAACGACGTCGCCGGTGACGGCACGACGACGGCCACCGTCCTCGCCCAGGCCATGGTCAAGGAGGGCCTGCGCAACGTCGCCGCCGGTGCGAACCCGATGTCGCTCAAGCGCGGGATCGAGGCGGCCGTCGAGGCCGCGGTCGAGGCGATCCGGAACCAGGCCAAGGAGATCGAGGACAAGGACGAGATCGCGCACGTGGCGGCCATCTCCGCCGGCGACGCCGAGATCGGCCAGCAGATCGCCGAGGCGATGGACAAGGTCGGCAAGGACGGCGTGATCACGGTCGAGGAGTCCCAGACCTTCGGGATGGAGCTCGACCTCGTCGAGGGGATGCGCTTCGACAAGGGCTACATCTCGCCGTACTTCATCACCGACCCGGAGCGGATGGAGGTCGTCCTCGAGGACGCCTACGTCCTGCTCGCGAACCAGAAGATCAGCGCGGTGAAGGACCTCCTCCCCGTGCTCGAGAAGGTCATGCAGTCCGGGAAGCCGCTCCTGATCATCGCCGAGGACGTCGAGGGCGAGGCGCTCGCCACCCTCGTCGTCAACAAGATCCGCGGCACGTTTCGCTCGGCTGCCGTCAAGGCGCCCGGGTTCGGTGACCGCCGCAAGGCGATGCTGCAGGACATCGCGATCCTCACCGGGGGGCAGGTCATCTCCGAGGAGGTCGGGCTCAAGCTCGAGAGCGTCGGCCTCGACATGCTCGGACAGGCCCGGAAGGTCGTCGTGACGAAGGACGAGACGACGGTCGTCGAGGGCGCGGGCTCCGAGGACGAGATCAAGGGCCGGATCAACCAGATCAAGGCCGAGATCGACAAGACCGACTCGGACTACGACCGCGAGAAGCTCCAGGAGCGTCTCGCGAAGCTCGCTGGCGGCGTCGCGGTGATCAAGGTCGGCGCGGCCACCGAGGTCGAGCTGAAGGAGAAGAAGCACCGGATCGAGGACGCCGTCTCGGCGACGAAGGCGGCCGTCGAGGAGGGCATCGTCCCCGGTGGTGGGGTCGCCCTTCTCGGGGCGCAGCAGCCGCTCGAGAAGCTGGACCTCGAGGGCGACGAGGCGACCGGCGGACGGATCGTCTTCAAGGCGCTCGAGGAGCCGGTGAAGCAGATCGCGGTGAACGCCGGGCTCGAGGGCGGGGTGATCGTCGAGAAGATCCGCAGCGAGAACACGCCCGGCTGGGGACTGAACGCGGCCACCGGCCAGTACGGCGACATGTTCAAGGCGGGCGTGATCGACCCCGCGAAGGTCACCCGCTCCGCGCTCCAGAACGCGGCCTCGATCGCGGCGCTGTTCCTCACCACCGAGGCGGTCGTCGCGGAGAAGCCGGAGAAGCCCCAGGCGACGCCACCGATGCCCGGCGGCGGCGACATGGACTTCTGAGTCGGGGCACCACGCGGAAGGGCCCGGGGCGCGTCCCCGGGCCCTTCGTCGTTCGGGGGCTTCCGTCTCGTGGTGTCGGTCCGTGCGGGAGCATGCGAGGATGGGCGCGTGCCCAGACGGCGGTTGCACCTCACCCTCGCCGGCCGGATGCGCGACGAGCCGGTCATCGCGAGCCTCGCCCGCGGCTTCGACCTCCGCGTGAACCTGGGCCGAGCTCACATCGAGGAGGATTCGGGGTGGGTCATCGTGGATATGGATGGCTCGGATGAGGAGCTCGAGCGGGCGACCCAGTGGCTCCGCACGCAGGGCGTGGACGTCGAGGAGCTGCCGGGGGAAGGGTAGATGGCGAGGAAGCGGATCCTCCTGATCGACCACCGTCCCGAGCACATGCGCCAGCCGGTGCTCCGGCTCCAGCTGGACGGCTACGACGTCGACACCGCCTCGGACGGCGACGAAGGCCTGAAGATGCTCCACGAGGGGGAGTACGACCTGCTGATGGTCGACGGGGACCTCAGGGGCGCCGACGGCTGGGACGTCCTCAAGCGGGTCCGCGAAGACGAGACGCTGGCCGAGCTCAAGATCATCGTCTTCATGGCCGCGCAGGGGGAGACCGGGAAGCTGCACCTCGTGCCCGTCGACGCGGAGCTTCGGCGACCGTTCCCGATCGGCGAGCTGCTCGAGAAGGTGCGGAAGGTCCTGGGGGACTGAGCTCCTAGGTGCCGATCAGGCGCCGTGCCCAGACGTAGCGATCGCGGTACCAGCCGTCGCCCACCCAGTCGATCCC
>DATLGG010000030.1:0-4173 GCA_035540615.1 Actinomycetota bacterium
GGGGAACGCCGTCGCGACGGCGACCATCAGACCGGCATGCGACACGGCGAGCGCCCAGCGATGACCCCAGACGGTTCGGTCCGAGCGGAACGCGGCCTCCACCGCGCGCCGAGCCGTGAGCCGGTCCCCCAGCACATGGTCGAGCGACGGAGCGGCGAGGAGGATCAGCGGCGCGGCGGCGTAGGCCCCGGCCGCGGTCGGGCGGCGGAGCAGCATCAGGCGTGCGGGGCCGAGCCGCTCGCCCGGCCGTCGCGCAGCGCTTCCTGGAGCGTGTCCCAGGCGAGGACCGCGCACTTGATCCGCACCGGGTACTTCACGACGCCCTTGAGCGCGACGAGGTCGCCCATCTCGTCCTCGTCGGGATCGGTCGTGCCCTCCATCATCGAGCGGAAGTCGGTGACGAGCGCCTCGGCCTCTTCCACGGCGGTGCCCGCGACCGCCTCGGTCATCATCGAGGCGGAGGCCTGCGAGATGGAGCAGCCCTGGCCCTCGAACGCGACCTCTGCGACGCGCCCCTCGTCGAGGCGAGCGTGCACGGTGATGTCGTCCCCGCAGAGCGGGTTGTTGTGATGGCAGGAGACCGTCGCCGCGGGGAGCTCACGCTTGTTCCGCGGTCGCTTGTAGTGATCGAGGATCACTTCCTTGTACAGCTCCTCCACCGCCACTACGCGAACACCCCCTTCGCCCGCTCGAGCGCCTCCACCAGCGCGTCCACCTCCTCGCGGAGGTTATACAGGTAGAACGAGGCGCGCGCGGTGGCGGGCACGCCCAGCCGCCGCATCAGGATCTGCGCGCAGTGATGGCCCGCGCGGATCGCGACGCCCTCGCGGTCGACGAGGGTCGCCAGGTCGTGGGGGTGCACCCCGTCGATCCAGAAGGAGATCGCGCCCCCTCGCCGGTCCAGGTCGGTCGGGCCGAAGACCCGCGCGCCGACGCCTTCCAGGCGCTCGAGCGCGTAGGCCGTGAGGTCGCGTTCGTGCTCGCGGATCGCCTCCATCCCGATCGCGGAGAGGTACTCGACGGCGGCGCCGAGGCCCACCGCCTGAGCGATGGGCGGCGTCCCCGCCTCGAACCGGTAGGGCGCGGGCTTGTAGGTCGAGTGGTCGTGGAAGACCTCGAGGATCATCTCGCCCCCGCCGTGGTAGGGCCCCATCTCCTCGAGCAGCTCCGGCCGGCCGTAGAGCCCGCCTGAGCCCGTCGGACCCAGCATCTTGTGGCCCGAGAACGTCAGGAAGTCCACGTCGAGCGCTCCGACGTCGACCGGGAGGTGCGAAACCATCTGCGCGCCGTCGACCAGGAGCCTCGCCCCGGCCGCGTGGGCGAGGTCGGCGATCCGCTGGATCGGGGTGATCGTTCCGAGTACGTTCGACTGGCCGGTCACCGCGACCAGACGGGTCCGCTCCGTCATCGCACCCTGGATCGCGTCGATCTCCAGGAGGCCGTCGTCGGTGATTCCGGCGTAGCGCAGCTCGGCGCCGGTCTCCTGGGCGACGAGCTGCCACGGGACGATGTTCGAGTGGTGCTCCATCTCGGTGAGGACGATCTCGTCACCCTCGCGGAGGAAGCGTCTGCCCCAAGCGTGCGCGACGAGGTTGATCGCCTCCGTCGTCCCGCGCGTGAACACGACGCTCCCCGCGGAGGGCGCGCCGATGAAGCGGGCGACGGCTTCTCGCGCGCCCTCGTAGGCGGCAGTGGCCTCCTCCGCGAGCGCGTAGATGCCGCGATGCACGTTCGCGTTGCGCCGCTCGTAGAAGTCGTTGAGCGCATCGAGGACGGCGCGCGGCTTCTGGGAAGTGGCCGTGGAATCGAGGTAGACCAGCGGCCGCCCGTGAACGGTCCGCTCGAGGATCGGGAAGTCCTTGCGGATCGCCTCGACGTCCACGCTCACGCCCTCGCCGGCTCGCCCTCGACGCCGATCCCGAGCTCGGCCCGGATCCCCTCGTACCCCTTCGCCTCGAGCTCGCGGGCAAGCTCGGGGCCGCCGGACTTCACCACGCGGCCCGCCATCAGGACGTGGACGCGGTCGGGAGCGATGTAGTCGAGGATCCGCTGGTAGTGCGTGATCAGCAGGATGCCAAGGGTGTCGCCGCGGAGGTCGTCGATCCCGGTCGCGACGGCCTTCAGCGCATCGATGTCGAGCCCCGAGTCGGTCTCGTCGAGGATCGCGATCTCCGGCTCGAGCACGGCGAGCTGGAGCGTCTCCATCCGCTTCTTCTCGCCACCGGAGAACCCCTGGTTCACGTAGCGCCGGACCATGTCGTCGTCGACGCCGACGAGCGCCATCTTCTCCTTGAGACGCTTGCGGAACGCGAGCGCCGACATCTCCTGCTGCTTCGAGGCGTTGTAGGCGGCACGCAGGAAGTTCACGACCGAGACGCCGGGCACCTCGACCGGATACTGGAACGCGAGGAACAGGCCGGCCTGGGCCCGCTCGTCGGGCGTCAGCTCCGTGATGGAGGTCCCCCGGTAGCGGATGTCGCCGCCGGTCACCTCGTAGCCGGGCCGCCCCATCACGACGTTCGCGAGGGTCGACTTCCCGGAGCCGTTCGGCCCCATGAGCGCGTGCACCTCCCCCTGGGGGACGGAGAGGGTCACGCCGCGGAGGATCTCCTTGCCTTCCACGGACACGTGCAGGTCATCGATCTCCAGGATGTTCGTCATAGCTCCACCTTGATCTCGTCGTCTTCGATCGTGAGCATGTAGGTCGGCACCGGGACGGTGGCCGGGAGGGTCTTCGGCGCGCCGCTGTCGAGGTCGAACACGGAGCCGTGACGCGGGCACTCGACCGTGCGGTCCTCGACGTCGACGTCGCCCTCGTGCAGATAGGCCTCCGCGTGCGAGCAGACATCGCCGACGGCGCGGAACTCGCCCCCGCCGAGGTTCACGACGGCGATCGCGTGACCGCCCACGTCGAAGCGGCGAACCTCGCCCTCCGGGACGTCGCCGACGCGACCGAGCGTGGTCAGGGTCATCGCCGCAGCTCCACCTGGATCGCCTCCTCGAGCCCGGCGCGGACCTCGTCGATCCCCACGCGGTCGAGGACCTCCTGGAAGAACCCGGTGACGATCAGGCGCTCCGCCTCGGCTTCCGGGATGCCGCGCGTCTGGAGGTAGAAGACCTCGTCCCGCTCGACCGGCCCGACGCTCGCCGCGTGCCCGCAGCGCACGTCGTTCGCCTCGATCTCGAGGTTGGGGATCGAGTCCGCCTTCGCCGCGTCGGACAGGACGATGTTGCGGTTCGTCTGGAAGGCATCCGTCTTCTGCGCCCCAGGACGGACGATCACCCAGCCGGAGTAAACGGCGCGGGAGCGGTCGCGCAGCGCGCCCTTGTACAACAGGTCGCTCGTGCAGTGCGGAGCGGCGTGATCCTGGAGGGAGCGGAAGTCGAAGTGCTGGTCACCGTCCGCGAAGTAGACGCCGAGCATCTCGGAGTAGGCCCCGGGCGCCGCCATGATGCTCTCGGCCTCGGTGCGGGACAGCGAGCCGCCGAAGGAGACGACGAGGGAGCGCAGCTGCGCGTCGCGCTCGAGCTGTGCGCGCTGCACGCCGAAGTGGCGAACCCCGCTCCCCCAGTCTTGGAGCGAGATGTGCCGAACCCGCGCGTTCGGCGCGGCGAAGATCTCGGTCACGGCGTTGGAGACGGCGTCATCGAGTCGAGATGAGACGAAGCGCTCGATCAGCGTCACCTCCGCGTCTTCCTCGACGACCACGACCGTGTGCGGGAAGACGGCGGTGCGATCGGCGTCGAGGTAGGTCAGGCTCTGGAGCGGGAGCTCCACCGTCACCCCGGCGGGGACGTACAGGAACATCCCGCCCGTGCGATAGGCGGCATGCTGCGCGACGAGGCGGCTGCGCTCCGGCGGCACCAGCCGGTGGAGGCGCTTCTCGAGCATCTCGCCGTGGGCCTCGATGGCCTCGTCGAGCCCGGTGAAGACCACGCCCTTCCCTGCGAGGTCCGGGTCGAGGTGAACCATCGCGGTCTCGGAGTTGTGCTGCACGGCGAGGCCACCGCGATCGCCGATCGCTCCAGCCGCCTCGAGCAGGCCCTCATCGAGATCGTCGAGCGTCGAGCCGCGGCGGGCGGGGGCGAACGTCTCGTACGCTTCGAGCTCGAGCCCCGAGAGGTCGGTGTAGCGCCACTCCTCGGTCTCCTGCGACGGCATCGGGAGCGCCT
>DATLGG010000031.1:0-3256 GCA_035540615.1 Actinomycetota bacterium
GCGTCTTCCTCATCTCCGACGGGGACGTCGCCGGGGCGATCGTCGCGGCGGCGCCGGAGCGGCAGGCGGCGGACATGCTCATGGGCATCGGGGGGACGCCGGAGGGGGTCGTCGCGGCGGCGGCGCTGAAGTGCATGGGCGGAGCGATGCAGGGCAAGCTCTACCCTCGCAACGACGAGGAGCGCGAGACGCTGGTCGGAACCGGCTTCGACCTTGACCAGGTCATCACGATCGACGACCTCGTCGCCGGCGACGACGCCTTCTTCGCCGCGACGGGCGTGACGAACGGCGCGCTCCTCCGCGGGGTCCGCTACCGCACGGACCACGTGATCACGCAATCGATGGTGATGCGCGCCAAGTCGGGGACCGTCCGCTACATCGAGGGGCACCACCAGCTCGACAAGCTGATGCGGTTCTCGCAGATCGACTACCGCTCCTAGCGGCGGAGGGCGTAGACGCCGGTCGACACGCGCTCGACGGGACCGTCGGTCCGCCGCGCCGCTCCCGCCAGCGCCGCGACGATCCGCTTGCGGACGTCGGGCGTCGCGAACGGGTCGAGGTAGCCGCGCCGGAGCGCGAGGTCCTGGATCTTCGTCCAGTGCAGGGGCTCGCCCTCCTCGCCGAGGACGCGCAGCGCGGCCTCGAGGACCCCGTCGCTCACAGGTCCCGCGCGCGAGGGATGACGGTCTCCGCGATCACGTCGAGGGTGCTCACGTCGTGGACCGCGAACGGGATCGACGCGGCGCAGACGATGACCTCCTCGACCCCGATCGCCCCGAACGTGGCGAGCCGCTCGAGCACCTGCTCGGGGGTCCCCACGAGCTTGTCCCGCCCCCACTCCTCGATCAGCGCGCCGTCGAGCGCGCCTCCCGGGGTCCACTCCTGCAGCGACCGATAGCGGGAGACGAGGTCGCGCTCGTCCTCACCGACGAGCGTGTACAGCCCGAGGGAGAGGCGGACCATCTCGCGCCCGGCCCGCTCGCACGCCTCGCGCAGCGCGGCGACGCGCTCCCCGTAGGCCTCCGGCGTCCACGCCCACACGGTGTTCCAGCCGTCGGCATGCGTCGCGACGAGCCGCCGCAGGCGGGGCCCCCCCTTGCCGCCGACCCAGATCGGCGGCCCGCCTTCCTGGACGGGTTCCGGACGGTTGAACGCCTCCTCGAGCCGGAAGCGCTGTCCCTCCCAGGTCGACGGGCCCTCCGCGAACAGGCGCCGCAGCACCTCGAGCGTCTCTTCGAGGATCTCGAACCGCTCCCCCGCGGTCCCGAACCCGTAGCCGAAGGCGCGGTACTCGTCCTCGTACCAGCCGGCGCCGATGCCGAGGTCCAGCCGTCCGCCCGACAGCAGGTCGATCGAGGTCGCGGCCTTCGCGAGGATCGCCGGGTGCCGGAACCCCGCCCCGAGCACGAGCGTGCCGAGGCGAACCCGCTCCGTCGCGACGGCCAGACCGGCCAGCGCGCTCAGGGGCTCGACCGTGCCGAACGGCTCGTCGGGTCCGCCGTAACGCGCCAGTGACAGGAAGAAGTGGTCCGAGACCCAGACCGAGTCGAAGCCGAGCGCCTCGGCCCGTCGCGCCGCAGCCGCCAGGCCGTCCCAGGTCACGGGACCCCCCTCGGGGGAGGAGAAGTCGTAGTGCGGCAACGCCAGCCCGATCCTCATCGCGAGCTCACAGGGAGTCGAGGATGTCCTGGGGCCCCGTCAGCTCGGTCCCGGGCGCGACGCGGACGCCGGCGGGAACCTTCAGCCGCGGGTACACGCTGACCCCGGACGCGAGCCGGACCCCGGCGTGGACGACCGCTTCGTCCCCGAGCGCGACGTAGTCCTCGATCACGGTCGGTCGTCCGACCTCGGAGCGGATCTCGCTCATGGATCCGACAACGGAGTTCCGCACGATCGAGGCCGGCCCGACCATCGCCCCGTCGCGGATCGTCGAGCGGGCGACGTAGGCGCCCTCGCGGACCTCGACGTCGTCGTCGAGGTTCGACTCGACGATGACGACGCCGGGGCCGATCTCGCAGAACCGCCCGATGCGCACCGCGGGACCGACGGTGACGAGCCCCTCGGCCATCTTCTCCGCGAGGGTCTTGCCGCTCGCGGCATCCCTCAGGTGCAGGGACTCTGGGGCGATCCACACGTTCGCCTCGGGGTCGTACGGCGGGCCCATCAAACGCGCGACGGACTCGAAGCGCCCGTGCAGCACCTCGACCGCGGTCTCGACGTAGTCCTCGACGTTGCCGAGGTCGCCGAGACGGCGCACGGGGAACGCGTGGACCGGGTAGCCGCGGTCGACGAGCCACGGCAGGAGGTCCTTGCCGAAGTCGAGCCGCTCCCGCCGCATCGCCGCAACCTCCGGGTCGGCGATCGCCCGCCGCATCGCCGCGGGGTCGAGCAGGTAGAACCCGGCGTTCGTCAGGAGGGGCAGGCGGTCGAACTCCGCCGGATCGGGGACCTGGAAGTGCTCCCGGAGAGCCCCCAGGGAGGGCTTCTCGACGAACTCGTGGATCCGTCGCTCGCTCCCGGTCAGCATCACGCCGTACTTCTCCGCGACCTCCGCGGGAGCCCGCACCATCGCGGCGATCGTCACCGCCGCCCCCGTCTCGAGGTGCTGCCGGTACATCGGCTCGAGATCGAAGTCGATGATCGAGTCGGTCGGGAACACGAGGGCCGGCCGCTCGAGGCCCCAGTGCTCGATCATCCGAAGGGTGGAATCGGCGCTGCCGGTCGACAGCGCGTCGAACTTCACCGGCGAGTACTGAACGTCGACGCCGAGCGCTTCTCCGTAGCCGAGGAGGACCTTGATCTGGTAGCGGTTCTCCTTGCCGTGGGCGACGACCCAGTATTCCTTCACGCCCTCGGCCGAGAGGATCATCACGACCCAGCGGATGAGCCGCTGACCGAGGAACGCCATCGCGGCCTTCGAGCGCAGGTACCCGGGCGCCTTGAGCGTCAGCGGTCGCGCACGGACACCCTGCCCGCCGGCGAGCCCGATGCCCACGATGTCGGAGACGGCGGCCACGCGAGCATCATACGTCCGCCCCTCGAGGAGCTTGCTCCGCGACGACCGTGCCGCGCAGCACGGCCCGGCCGGCGGCATCGCGCACCGCGACCGAACGCGCCGCCGAGACGTCTCGGCGGAAGTACCGGTAGACCGCGAGCTCGCCCGGCATCGACGGCTCGAGCCGCCCGATCCGCCGGCGCCCCCCGCCCTCGAGGACCGCCCGGTAGGGGCCCCGGTCGGCGTCGAGCCCCCCGGCTA
>DATLGG010000032.1:0-2426 GCA_035540615.1 Actinomycetota bacterium
CCAGCAGCAGGAGGGCCGGGGCGGCCGCCCGAGCGTACTGAGCGACCGAGGCGTGCGTCCAGACGCGCGTGGCGAGCGTCTCGAACCCCGTCGGCCGCAGCAGGAGCGTGGCGGGCAGCTCCTTCATCGCGGTCAGGAACACGAGCCCGAAGCCGGCCAGCGCTCCCCGGGCGACGAGCGGCAGCGTCAGGCGACGGAAGACGGCGAACCTCCCGTGGCCGAGGGACCTCCCGGCCTCTTCGATCCTCTCGTTGATCTGGAGCAGGGAGCCGCGCAGGGGTTCGCCCGCCTGCGGAAGGAAGAGCACGACGTAGGCGAGCACGAGGAGCGGCAGGGTCTGGTAGAGCGCCGGCGTCACGTTCGCCGCGAAGAACACGAACGCCAACGCCACGACGATCCCCGGCAGCGCGAAGGCGGCGTAGGCGAGGCGCGCGGGCGCCTCGGCGAGCCCACGGTGCCGCGCGGCGAGGATCGCGATCGGCAGAGCGGCCGTGACGGCCAGCACCGCCCCGCCGCCCGAAGCCGACATCGAAGAGAGCATCGCTCGCCACGGAGCGCCGATCTCCTGACCCGCCTGGATCCCTCGGACGAGCCAGTAGACGAGCACCCCGACCGGCAGGACCAGCGACGTCAGCACCACCAGGGTGCAGAACGCCAGCGCCGGTCCTCGCCATCGGCCGAGCGCGATCCGCGACGGTGGACGTGGTGTCCCGGCCTCGGTCCGGTACAGGAGCGCCCTTCCCCGGGCCCGGCGCTCGAGCCAGACGACGACGAGGGCCATGGCCACGAGGAACAGCGAGAGGATCGCGGCCGGCGTCCGGTCGAACGCCGCCCGGTACTGGAGGTAGATCGCCTGCGTGAACACCGGGAAGCGCATCAGCGAGACCGCGCCGAAGTCGTGGAGCGTGTAGAGGGCCGCGAGGAGCGCGCCCGCCCCGATCGAGGGCCGCAGCAAGGGCAGCGTCACGCGCCGGAAGGTCGTCCACCGGGAATGGCCGAGCCCTCGGGCGGCGTCCTCGAGGGCCGGGTCGAGCCCGCGGATCGCCGCGGCGGTCGTCAGGTAGACGTAGGGGAACGTGAACAGGGTGAGGGCGAGGAGCGCCCCGGGGAAGCCGCTGATGTCCGGAAGGCGTTCGACTCCGAGGATCTGCCGGAGGAGGCCGCGGGGCCCGAGGAAGGACAGGAGCGTGAACGCTCCGACGTAGGACGGGATGACGAGGGGGAGCGCGCCGAGGACCGCCCAGGCGCGCCGGAAGGGCAGATCGGTCCTCGTGGTGAGCCAGGCCATCGGGACCCCGAGGGCGATCGCACCCGTCGTGACCGCCAGCGTGAGCCCGGCGGTCCGCGCCGCGAGCCAGACGGTCCGTGGCCGCAGGATCAGGTCCCAGCTCGAGGCTTCGGCTCCCGCCGCCCGGATCGCGAGGTAGGCGACCGGCAGGGCGAGCAGGGCGCAGACCGGGATGGCGGCCGCCACCACCCCCACCGGCGCCCGCGCGCCGCGCCGCGGGAGGCGGGCGGCGCGCGGGGCGGCCTCGGTCATCCGCTCACACGAGCCCCACGTCGGCGAGCAGGCGGAGAGCCGGCTCGAGCGTGCCGCCGAGGTCGGAGAGGTCCAGCTCGGGCGACTCGATCTCCTCGAGCGAGGGAAGCTCCGCCTGGGGATCCACCCCGTCGATCACCGGGTACTCCCAGGTCTCGGTCGCGAAGTACTCCTGGCCCTCCGGCCCGGTGAGGAAGTCGATCAGCCGGCTCGCCTCCTCCGGTCGGTCCGTCGTCGCGAGGGTCGCGGCGCCGGCGACGTTGACCAGCGCGCCGGGGTCGCCGCCGGAGAAGAAGTGGTTCGCGACCGGCAGCTCCGAGCCCTCCTCGGCCTCGAGCTCGTACTTGTAGTAGTGGTTCACGAAGCCGACGTCGATCTCACCGTCGGCGATGCCCTGAACCACCTCGGAGTTGCCCTCGTACTGGCGCGGCTCGTTCGCCACGATCCCCTCGAGCCACTCGCGCGTCGTCTCCTCTCCCTCCGTGATCAGCATCGCCGCCACGAAGGCCTGGAAGGAGGCATTGGTGGGCGGGAATCCGATCCGTCCCCGCCACTCGGGGTCGGTGAAGTCCATGATCGAGGCGGGCAGGTCGTCCTCCTGCAGGCGCTCGGTGTTGTAGGCGGCGACGCGCGCGCGCCCGGACACGCCCACCCAGAGCCCCTCCGCCGAGCGGAACCGCTCATCCACCCGGTCGAGGATCCCTTGGTCGATCTCGGTGAAGAGGCCCTCGTCGGCGACGGAGCCGAGGGAGCCGGCGTCCTGAGAGATGAACACGTCGGCGGGGGAGTTCTGCCCCTCTTCCAGGATCGTGGCCGCCAGTTCGGCGGAATCGCCGTAGCGGACCTCGAGAGCGATCCCGTTCTGCTCCTCGAACCGCGCGAGGAG
>DATLGG010000033.1:0-3707 GCA_035540615.1 Actinomycetota bacterium
CTCCCGACCACCGTCACCTTCATCGCGTCCGTCCTTTCGCCTGAGGGATCCTCAGCCGAGCCTCTCGATCACGGCGTCGGCGACCTCGGAGGTCCCGACGGCCGTGGGGTCGTCGCGGCTCGGCTTCATGTCGTAGGTCACGCTCTTGCCCTCCTCGATCACCGAGGCGATCGCGGCCTCCAGCCGGTCGGCCGCCTCGCGCTCGTCGAGGTGGCGGAGCATCAGCACGCCCGACAGCATCATCGCCATCGGGTTCACCTTGTTCATGCCCTTGTACTTCGGGGCGCTGCCGTGGGTCGCCTCGAAAACCGCCGCGGTATCGCCGATGTTCGCCCCCGGCGCCACGCCGAGTCCGCCGATCAACCCGGCGCCGAGGTCCGAGATGATGTCGCCGTAGAGGTTCGGGAGCACGAGCACGTCGTACTCCTCCGGCCGCGACACGAGCTGCATCGCGAGGTTGTCGACGATCCGGTCCTCGAACTCGATGTCGCTGTTCTCCTCCGCCACCTCGCGCGCCGTCTGGAGGAAGAGCCCGTCCGAGAACTTCATGATGTTCGCCTTGTGGACCGCGGTGACCTTGCGGCGGCCCTCGCGGCGGGCGTAGTCGAACGCCCACTGCACGATCCGGCGCGTCCCCGTGACCGAGATCGGCTTGATCGAGATGCCGGAGTCCTCGCGGATCTGCTTCCCGGTCAGCTCGCGGACGAGCTCGATGAGCTGCTTCGCGTCGGCGCTCCCCTGCTCGAACTCGACGCCGGCGTACAGGTCCTCGTGGTTCTCGCGCACGATCACCACGTCGACGCCCTCGTAGCGGCTCCGCACGCCCGGGTAGGTCTTGCACGGGCGCAGGCAGGCGAAGAGGTCGAGCTCCTTCCGAAGGGCGACGTTCACGCTGCGGAAGCCGGTCCCGACCGGGGTCGTGATCGGGCCCTTGATCGCGACGCCGTTCCGCCGGATCGACTCCAGCACGTGGTCCGGCAGCGGCGTCCCGTGCTCCTCCATGATGTCGGCGCCGGCCTGCTGCTCCTCCCAGTCGAACTGCACGCCGGTCGCCTCGAGGACCCGGCGGGTGGCCTCGGAGAGCTCGGGCCCGACCCCGTCGCCGGGGATGAACGTCACGCGGTGCGCCATGGCAGGTCTCCTTCGACTCCGTGTCCCGGCATCATATCCGCGGCTCCGGCAGCCCTCCGGACGGGCCACGCTGATTGGTAGACTCACCGGTAGGAACCCGAAGGAGGCTCGTTGGGCGAGAAGGGACTGGCCGACGTCGTCGCCGCCGAGACGAAGCTCTCGGACATCGACGGCAAGCTGGGCAAGCTGTTCTACGTCGGCTACGACATCCACGACCTGGCGCAGCACGCGACGTTCGAGGAGACGATGTACCTCCTCCACTACCTGCGCCTCCCGAACCGCGACGAGCTGGACGACCTCAACGAGCGCCTCCTCGCGGAGCGGGACCTGGACGAGTTCACCGCGGGCCTCATGCCCACGTTCGCCGAGGCCGCCTCGCCCATGTCGATGCTGCGGACGGGGGTCTCCGCCGGGTCCGCCTACGACCCCGACGGCTGGGACAACTCCGCCGAGGCGAACGAGCGGAAGGCGATCCGGCTCATGGCGCGGTTCCCCACGATGATCGCCGCCTACCACCGCCTTCGGACCGGGCAGGACCCGATCCCGCCGAACCCGAAGCTCCCCCACGCGGCGAACTTCCTCACGATGCTCCTCGGCGAGGAGCCCGACGAGGAGGTCGCGCGCGCCTTCGACATCTGCCTCGTCCTGCACGCCGACCACACGATGAACGCCTCGACCTTCGCCGGCCGCGTCGTCGCCTCCACGCTCGCGGACATGCACTCGGCGATCACCGCGGCGATCGCGGCGCTGAAGGGGCCGCTCCACGGGGGGGCGAACGAGGCCGTGATGAAGATGGTCGAGGAGATCGGCGACGTCGGCCGCGCCGAGGCGTACGTGAAGGCCAAGCTCGGCCGCAAGGAGAAGATCATGGGGTTCGGTCACCGCGTCTACAAGACCGAGGACCCGCGCGCGACGCACCTGCGCCGCCTCTCCCGCGAGCTCGGCCAGCGCGCCGGCGACACCCGCTGGTACGAGATCTCGGAGCGGATCGAGAAGGTCGTGATGGACGAGAAGGGCCTCTACCCGAACGTCGACTTCTACGCGGCGAGCGTCTACCGCTCGATGGGGATCCCGACCGACCTGTTCACGACCGTGTTCGCCGCCAGCCGCGTCTCGGGCTGGACGGCCCACGTGCGCGAGCAGCTCGCCGACAACCGCCTGATCCGCCCCGAGTCCGACTACATCGGCCCGACCGGCCTCCGCTACGTCCCGATCGAGGAGCGCGGATGAAGATCCGCGACATCATGACCGAGGCGGCGGTCACCGATCAGCCCGACGACACGCTCGCGTCGGCGGCGGCGAAGATGTGGGAGCAGCAGACCGGCTCGCTGCTCGTGACGCAGCAGGACGAGCTCGTCGGCATCGTCACGGAGCGGGACGTGCTCAAGGCGGTCGCGACCGGGACGCCCCTCGACGCGCCCCTCGGGACCGTCATGTCGAAGGATCTCGTCACGGTCGGCCCCGGCACCTCGCTGCGCGAGGCGGCGAAGATCATGACCGAGAGGTGGATCCGCCACCTGCCCGTGCTCGACGGCGGCCGGCTCGTGGGGATCGTCTCCCAGCGCGACCTCTCCGGCGTGCTGGCGGGCGCCCTCAACGAGCCCGAGGGGCTGCACCGGCTGATCGAATCGAGCGAGCTGGTCCGCGAGCGACGTCTGGCGCGGATCGAAGCCGGGGACCTGGACTAGGCAGAGACCGGCAGCCGGATCCCGAAGCAGGCCCCGGTGGGGTGGTTCGGCTCGTACCAGGCGTCCCCGCCGTGCGCCTTCGCCAGGCCCTTCACGATCGAGAGACCGAGCCCCGTGCCGCCGGACCCACGCGTGTTCGCGGTCTCGGCGCGCGAGAACGACTCGAACAGCTGCGGAACGAACTCGCGGGGAACGCCGGGGCCCTCGTCCCGGACGAGGATCTCGATGGAGTCCCCCTCGTCACGGATCTCCACCTCGATGGGCGTCTCGCCGTACTTGTAGGCGTTCGTCACGAGGTTCGTGAGCATCTGTCGCAGGTGGTCCGGGTCGGCCTCGAGCTTCAGGCCCTCGTCCCCGACGACGTCGACGTCCTCCGCGCACGGAAGCTCCGCCACGATCGAGCCGACCTCCTGGAGCGCGTCCAGGGTCTGCTTCTGCATCCGCACGGACCCACCCTCGATCCGGGAGATCGTCAGGAGGTCGCCGACGAGCCGGGAGAGCCGCTCGGCCTGCTCCACCACGAGGCCGAGGTGCTGGCGCCGCTCGTCCTCCGCGATGACCTCCCAGTGACGGGAGAGGGTCTTCGCGAACCCCAGGACCGAGGTCAGCGGGGACCGGAGCTCGTGCGCGGCCACCGCGACGAAGCGGGACTTCTGCTCGTCCGCGCGCCGGAGCTCATCGAGCGTCCGCTCGAGCTCCTCGCGCGCCGTCCGGCGGGCCTGGAAGTCGTGGATCTGCACGACGAAGCACAGCGGGCGATCCTCGTCGTCGCTCACGAGCAGGCCGGTGAGGAACACGGCCGTCGTGCTGCCGTCGGCAGCCCGGATCCGGGCGTCCATCCCGAAGGCGCGGCCGCCCCCCGACTCCGCCAGCCGCATCCGGCTGAGG
>DATLGG010000034.1:0-6059 GCA_035540615.1 Actinomycetota bacterium
AGCACGTGCCGTACGTCTGGCGGCTCGAGGACCTGTGGGTGGTGAACGCGGGAACGTGCGCGTCCCTTCGCCTGCGCGGCCACACGAAGCCGTGCTACAACGTCCTCGAGTTCGAGGGGGGCGAGGTGAAGATCCACCGCAAGTACCCCTTCGGCGCATCCACCGTGATCGCGCACTTCTCCCCCTCGACCGGGGAGCAGTTCTATCGGGAGCTCGAGTCGCTCACGCAGGAGCCGTTGAGCCGGGCTCCCGTCGACTGACGCCGACCCACCGGAGGCACCCGCTGCGAGTCATCGCACTCGTCGATGGAGAGCACTATCCGCCGACGACCCGCTGGGGTCTCGAGGCCGCCCGCGCGTTGGGGCACGAGGTCGCGGCGGCGCTGTTCGTCGGCGGGATCGAGAAGGTCGAGCGCGAGGGTGAGGTCGACCTCGGCGACATCCCCGTGATCCGAGCGGACGGCCGGCACGGCGAGGCGCTCGGGCAGGCGATCAGCGACCACGGCGCCGAGGCGGTGCTCGACCTCTCGGACGAGCCGGTGCTCGGCTACCGCCGCCGGATGGAGATGGCGGCCGTCGCGCTCGCGGCGGGCCTGCCGTACCTCGGGGCCGACTTCACGCTGGAGCCAGCCGTCGAGGGTCCGCCGCTCCCGCGGCCGACGCTCGGCGTGATCGGCACCGGGAAGCGGACCGGCAAGACCGCGATCTCCGGCGAAGCTGCGCGCATCGCCGATCGGGTCGGTCTGCGGCCGGTCGTCGTCGCGATGGGCCGCGGCGGACCGCCCGCGCCACAGGTCGCCCGCGCCGGGTCCGTCTCGCTCGACGACCTCCTTCGGATGGCGGGGGAGGGACGGCACGCGGCGAGCGACTACCTCGAGGACGCGGTCACCTCGGGCGTCACGACGGTCGGTGCCAGGCGTTGCGCCGGGGGCCTGGCGGGCCGGCCGTACGTCTCGAACGTGCGGGAGGCGGCCGCACGCGCGCTCGAGGAGAACCCGGGGCTCGTGATCCTCGAGGGGAGCGGTTCGGCGATGCCGCCGGTGCCCTGGGACGCGGGCATCCTCGTCTGCCCGGCGACGGCGCCCGAGGAGCACGTCGCCGGCTACCTCGGGCCGTACCGCCTGTTGCTTTCCGACCTGGTTGTCCTTACAATGGGAGCCGGCCCAGATGTCGGGCCGCAGCACCTCGCCACTCTCAGATCCCACGTCTCTCGGTTGCGACCGAACGCCCGGATCGTGCTCACCGATCTCAGGCCCGTCCCACTGAAGGACGTCGGAGGGAGGAAGGTGTATCTCGCTACAACCGCGCCGCGGCACGCCGGGGACGCCATGGTCTCGCATCTCGAGGAGGGTTTCGGATGCGAGGTCGTGGGCATCACCCACCACCTGGCGGACCGGGCGCGATTGCGGGAGGACCTGGCTGCGGCGCCGCGGTTCGACGTCCTGCTGACCGAGCTGAAGGCGGCGGCGATCGACGTCGCCGCCGAGCACGCAAGGTCGGTCGGGGCCGAGGTGGTCTTCGTCGACAACCGCCCGGTGACGCTGGAGGGGGACGGCGACCTGCCGGTGCTGCTGGAGGAGACGGCCCGACTGGCAACCGCGAGGGCCGCGGAGCGAACGACATGAGGAAGCGCGGAACCCACATCACGATCTCTGACCGCCAGACGGGGTTGCCCTACTCGAAGGGCCTCACCGCCTCGCAGGTCATGGTCACGGGCCTATCCCCGGACCGGGCGTACCAGGTGGCGGAGACGATCGAGGATCATCTCGTCGCCCGCGGCGTCGACTCGGTGACGTCCGAGGAGCTGCGGGCCCTCACCGCGCGCGTCCTCGAGGAGGTCGCCGGCGACCGGTACGCGAAGAGCTTCGTGCGCTGGCAGCACGTCGCCGACCTCGAGGTCCCGCTCGTGCTGATGATCGGGGGGACCACCGGCGTCGGGAAGTCCACGGTCGCCACGCAGGTCGCGACCCGCCTCGGCGTGGTCCGCGTGATCCCGACCGACGCGATCCGCGAGGTCATGCGCGGACTGTTCTCCCGCGACCTGATGCCCACCCTCTACACCTCGTCCTTCGACGCCGACTCCGCCCTGCGGGAGCCACCGCCGCGCCCGGCCGACGAGGTGATCGTGGGCTTCCGCGAGCAGACCACCGCCGTCGCCGTCGGGGTCCGCTCCCTCGTCGAGCGCGCAGCGATCGAAGGGACGAGCGCGATCATCGAAGGGGCACACGTCGTGCCGGGATTCATCGACCTCGAGCGCTTCACCGACAAGGTGCTCGCGGTGCCGCTCGTCATCACCGTCGAGGACGAGGACCTGCACCGCGGTCACTTCGTCGCGCGCTCGATGGACTCCGCGGCGCGTCCGATGGAGCGCTACCTCCGGAAGTTCTCGAACATCCGCAAGGTGCAGAAGTACATCAAGAGTCAGGCGCTCTCGCACGGGTGGCCGGTCGTCCCGAGCTACAACCTCGATCAGACGATCGCCTCCGTGATCGACCTCGTCGTCGAGCGCGCCGAGGACTGGTCAGCCCGTCACGCGCGGCGCGAGGTCGTCGTGGAGCTCGAAGGAGGAACGTCCCGGTGAAGCTGTTCCTGGATACCGCGAACATCGAAGAGATCCGTGAGATCAACCGCTGGGGGGTGCTCTCCGGCGTGACGACGAACCCCACGCTCGTCGGGAAGGAGGCGCTGCGCCCGGAGGAGCTGTGGAAGGAGATCCTGGCGGAGGTCGACGGCGACGTCTCCCTCGAGACGACCGAGCCCGAGGCCGCGGCCATGTACGAGGAGGGGACGCGCCTCGCGGCGATGGGCGAGAACGCCGTGGTGAAGGTCCCGATGACCCCGGCCGGTCTCGAGGCCGGGCGGCGGCTCGTCGACGACGGCATCAAGATCAACGTGACGCTCGTCTTCTCGCCGGCGCAGGCGATCCTCGCGGCCGAGGTCGGCGCCTACATCGTGTCGCCGTTCCTCGGCCGGATCGACGACGCCGCCGCCGACGGGATGCACGCCCTCCGGCAGATCTGCGAGATCTACGAGCGGCAGGGATACGAGACGCAGATCCTGGCCGCATCCCTGCGCCACCCGATGCACGTGGTGGAGTCGGCCCTCGCCGGCGCCCACATCGCAACGATGCCGTACGAGGTCTTCGCCAAGCTGGTGAAGCACCCGCTCACCGACCTCGGCCTCGAGCGCTTCACGCGCGACTGGGACGAGCTCAACCGGCGGTTGAACGAGGAAGGAGCCTGAACGTGGACACCCCCACGACGGATCGGTCGGCCCTCCAGCGGAAGCTCCTGCCGGAGCTCCACGGGATCGCGCAGTCCCTCGGGCTGACCGGAACGCAGCGCATGAAGAAGGGCGACCTGATCGCCGCGATCGTCGAGGCCTCGAACGGTCACGCGCGGGCCGGCGGCTCGTCGGCGCCCGCTCCGAAGGCCGAGGAGACGCGATCGACCGAGACACCCGCCTCCGGCAACGGTGATTCGAGCGAGCGCGCGCCGGTCGCGGTGGGTGGCCGCGGGGAGGCGGCGTCCGATGTCCAGGAGGCTCCCCGCGAGCCCCGGGAGCCCCGCCCCCCGCGGGAGGGTGGCCGGCGGGACGAGGGAGAGGGCCGCGGCCCGCGTCGCAACCAGGACCGGGGCGGCCGTGGGCGCGACCGTGGCCGTGGCCGGGACCGCCGCGGACGCGACCGGGACCGCGGACGCGACCGCGGCCCCGAGCGGATCCGCGAGGCGACGCCCGAGGAGCTGGCCGAGGCCCCGATCTACACCGGGATCCTCGACATCCTGCCCGAGGGCTACGGCTTCCTCCGGACGAGCGGGTACCTCCCTGGTTCCGAGGACGTCTACGTGTCGCTGTCGCAGATCCGCCGCTTCGCGCTCCGCAAGGGCGACCAGGTCACCGGTGCGGTCCGTCACCCGAAGGACAACGAGAAGTACCCGGCGCTGCTGCGCATCGACTCGGTCAACGGGCTCGACACCGACGCGGCGCGAGAGCGCCCGCACTTCGAGAAGCTGACGCCGCTGTTCCCCCAGGAGCGGTTCCGCCTCGAAAGCGGCCCGACCGCGGTGACGGAGCGGATCATCGACCTCGTCGCCCCGATCGGGAAGGGGCAGCGGGGGATGGTCGTGTCGCCCCCGAAGGCGGGGAAGACGACCGTGCTCAAGCAGATCGCGAACGGGATCATCAAGTCGAGCCCGGAGACCCACGTCATGGTCCTGCTCGTCGACGAGCGGCCGGAGGAGGTCACCGACTGGCAGCGGACGGTCGACGCGGCGGAGGTCGTCGCCTCGACCTTCGACAAGCCGGCCGACCAGCACATCCAGGTCACCGACCTCGTGCTCGAGCGGGCGAAGCGCCTCGTCGAGGGCGGCAAGGACGTGGCGATCCTCCTCGACTCGATCACCCGGATGGCGCGGGCCTACAACCTCGCGGCGCCGGCCTCGGGGAAGATCCTCTCCGGTGGTGTCGACTCGACCGCGCTCTACCCGCCGAAGCGGTTCTTCGGTGCAGCGCGGAACATCGAGGAGGGCGGGTCGCTCACGATCATCGCGAGCGCCCTCGTCGAGACGGGCTCCCGGATGGACGAGGTGATCTTCGAGGAGTTCAAGGGCACCGGCAACATGGAGCTCCGCCTCGACCGGAACCTGTCGGAGAAGCGCATCTTCCCGGCGATCAACATCGAGGCCTCCGGCACCCGCAAGGAGGAGCTGCTGATGCCGAGCGAGGAGCTCGCGCTCACGTGGCGCCTGCGCCGGGTCCTCCACGCGCTCGAGGGCGGCGCCTCGCTCGAGATGCTGATCGACAAGGTCCGCGCGACCAAGTCGAACGCGCAGTTCCTGCTGGAGATCTCGAAGGCCCCGGTGAGGGACTGACATGGCGGGCTGGGGAGACGATCCGACGCTGAAGGAGCTGATCGAGGCGATCTCCGACGGCTGGAAGCCGGTACGGATCGCCGAGGACCGCGAGACGCCTGGCGGGCCGTTCGACGTCGTCACCGTCGAGAAGGACGGCGAGCAGCGGGAATACAAGAGCGACCATCTGCATTTCCACCGGTACGTCGAGGGGCTGATGGACGACTACGGCCTCTCGTACTCGTGACGCGAAGGAGCTGAGGAAGATGAGGCAAGGCATCCACCCCGACTACAAGCACGCGACGGTCCGCTGCTCGTGCGGCAACACGTTCGACACGCGCGCGACCGTCGAGGAGATCCGCGTCGAGATCTGCTCGAACTGCCACCCCTTCTACACGGGGAAGCAGAAGCTCGTGGACGCCGGCGGCCGCGTCGAGCGGTTCCAGCGGCGGTACGCGAACCAGCCGAAGCCGTCGGCGCCGCGGCGTCAGGAGCAGTCGGAAGCTGGGGACACCGCGGGCGAGTAGGGGCTAGCGGCTCTCGCCGCGGTCCTCGGCGACTCGGTTCGCCTCGGCTCCGAGGAGGGCCGCGAAGCCCAGCACGTAGGCCCACCCCATGACCACGAACGGCAGCGCCAGGGGCCCGAGGACCCCGCCGCCGGCGAACAGCCAGCTGGCCTGGAGCCAGACGACGACGCTGCCCGCTCCGCCGAGGACCGTGCCCGTCAGCGCACCCGGAAGGCGCCGCCGCTGGTGGCCGTCGTCGGGCGCGACCCCGTAGAGCCACCACAGGTAGACGCCGGCGAGAGCCGCCACCCCCGTCCAGAGCAGGGTGTGCAGCAGGACCGACAGCCCCACGGTCGGGTTCGCGGCGTCGATCAGCTTCGGCCCGGCCACCGCCACGCTTCCGATCACCAAGGCGCCGAGGAGCGCGACCGCGGCGGCTCGTACGAAGGCGAGCCGCTCCCGCCAGGAGCGACGCTTCCGGCGCTCCTCGTCGTACGCGATGCGGATCACCTCGACCGTCGTGTGCACGACCCGGCCCATCATCCAGAGCGCGGCGGCGAGCCCCATCAGCAGGAGATGCACGGCGCCGCCGGAGAGGAAGCGCTCGACGACCGGGACGATCCACCGCTGGGAGAACGCCGCGGAGAAGACCTGGTTCGCCCAGCCGAGGATCTCTCCCCTGATGCTCGCCGATGCCTCAGGGG
>DATLGG010000035.1:0-2366 GCA_035540615.1 Actinomycetota bacterium
CGGTGACGTCCCGCGGTTCTGTCGAACTTTCCCCGACGGCAGGCGGAATTTTTCGATGCGACCGTCCCTGGCCGCTACCTGCGCTGATGCTTCATAACCGTTGCGCCGCAACGTATCTGATCGGGTTGACACCCTCCGAGCGCCCTGATACTTTCGCGTCGGTCCCGGGCGGCGCGAAGGAACAGACGCACCGGATCGGATTTCTCCGGAGACACGAATCGGAGCCGAAGAGCCGGAACGTTGCTCGGGACCAACGTTTGGCGGGTCCGGGAAGCCGAGTAGATAACGCTCGCGTATGGGGAAGGCGTGAGCGGAACCAAAGGCCTCCCGGACCCGTCTTTCATGTCCGGACCCTTCAGCCCGCGACGCGGATCAGCCCCGTCATCTCCCGGTCGACGTGGTAGACGCAGACCAGCGGGTGGTCCCCGGGCCGCTCGAGCAGCTCCCCGATCTTCCCGAGCGAGATCCGGTCCCCCGGCTCCAGATCGCGGCTGAACCCGAGCTCCTCGAACGTCACGTTGTGGAGGTTGCGGCCCTGGTTCGAGACGATCACCTCCCGCTCGGGCGACAGCCGGGGCGTCGGATGCGCGTCGTGGAAGTGGTAGTCGATCGCCGTGATCACGTAGGGCGCGTTGGGGTCGCGCGGGAGGATCTTCGGCCCCCGGACGCCGCGGGGGCCCTCCTGAGCGTCGCAGGCCGGCAGGATGGCGGCGACGGCCGCGAGGACGGCCAGGCGGATCACGGCAGGACCCGCGCGAGGAACTTCCGGGTCCGGGCCTCCGCCGGGCGGTCGAAGATTCGCCGAGGGTCGCCCTCCTCGATGATCCGGCCTTCGTCCATGAACACGAGACGGCTGCTGACGTCGCGGGCGAAGCCCATCTCGTGCGTCACGACGACCATCGTCATCCCTTCGTCCGCGAGGCGCTTCATGACCTCGAGCACCTCCCCGACCAGCTCCGGGTCGAGGGCGGACGTGACCTCGTCGAAGAGCATCAGCCGAGGCCGCATCGCGAGGGCTCGCGCGATCGCCACGCGCTGCTGCTGCCCGCCGGAGAGCTGTCCCGGGTAGGCGTCCGCCTTCTCGACGAGCCCCACGTGCTCGAGCTGCTCCATCGCCCGGTTCCGGGCCTCCTCGGCGTCCAGGCGCAGCACCTTCTCGAGCGCGAGGGTGATGTTCTGCCGCGCGGTCTTGTGCGGGAAGAGGTTGAAGGCCTGGAAGACGATCCCGATCTGCGTGCGGAGCTTGTTGAGGTCCGTGCGGATGTCGGTGATGTCCCGGCCGCCGAACCAGACCTTCCCCTGCGAAGGCTCTTCCAGCAGGTTGATCGTCCGCAGGAGCGTCGACTTCCCCGACCCTGACGGCCCGATCACGGCGAGGACCTCGCCCGTGGTCACGGCCAGATCGATCCCGCGCAGCACGTGGAGGTCGCCGAACCACTTGTGGATCCCCTCCAGGCGGACGACGGCGTCGCTCACACGACCCCCACGAGCCCGCTGCGGAGGCGGCGCTCGACCGCGTTCACGATCCCGATCAGGGGCAGCGTGATGGCGAGGTACCCCGCCGCCGCCGCGACGAAGAAGGTCGCGTTGAAGGTGTCCGCGTAGCCCTGGCGGGCCAGGTTGTAGAGCTCCAGCTCGGAGACCGCCAGCCCCAGCGCGATCACGAGCGAGGTGTCCTTGATCAGGATCACGAACTCGTTCATCAGGGGCGGGATGACGCGGCGGATCGCCTGCGGAACGATCGCGTAGCGCATCGCCTGGAGGTAGGACATCCCGAGGGAGCGCGAGGCCTCCATCTGCCCCCGCTCGACGGACTGGATCCCGGCGCGGAAGACCTCAGCTGCGTAGGCGGCGGTGTTCAGGGCGAACACGATCATCGCCACCACGAACGTCGAGAACCGGATCCGGAAGCCGAACAGGAACAGGAAGTAGATCGTCGAGAGCTGCCAGATGAGCGGCGTCCCGCGGAAGAAGTTGATGTAGACGCGAGCGGGGGCGCGCACGACGGCGCGCGAGGAGATGGCGAGCATGGCAAGGATCAGGCCGAGGACGATGCCCCCGGCCTCCCCCACGAACGCGAGGATGACCGTGTTCTTGGCGGCACGCAGGAACGCGCCCCCGTACCCCTCGAGCTTCTCGAGGTTGAAGAAGTGGAAGGCGAAGCGCTCCGGATCCCCGGCACGGAACCACAGCAGGACGCCGACCAGCAGGAGCGCCTGGACCCCGAGGACGGCGCCGGCCACGGCGTGCTCGCGGCTGCGCTTCGTCGGCATCCGCCGGTACATCGCGGACCCCGCCACGCACGCGACGAGCCCGAGGCCCGCCGAGATGAGGGCGAGGGTGCGCGTCGCGGGCGACAGGATCCC